>JBEIPT010000276.1:0-5260 GCA_040376895.1 Lysobacteraceae bacterium
CGGGGCATCTGGGATTTTGCGGTGGACGATGGCAGCCTGCTGTTCAGGAACAGCTTCGAGTAGGCCCAGCCTCGTGCCGGGACATGCCCTGACTGCCGAAAATGTGTCACTCAGTGCCAAACAACCGTTCGTTTGTTGGACGCCGGCCGCAACTGGGTGAATAATCAATCCTTCTCCACTGGATGGATGTTATGTCGATCATTGATTTCCTCGCCGCTGGTCTGACCGGTTCACCGACTTGGGCCTACGTTGTGTATTTCTTCGCCGCGATCCAGCTGACGATCTTCGCGAACACGCTGTATCTGCATCGATCAGCCGCTCATCGCTCCGTGGAATTCCATCCGGTCATCGAACATCTGTTCCGCTTCGTGTGCTGGTTGACCACAGGCATGGTCACGCGCGAGTGGGTTGCCATTCACCGCAAGCACCATGCGCGCGTCGAAACCGACGAGGATCCGCACAGCCCGGTGGCGCATGGCATCTGGAACGTCGTATTCCATGGCGTGTCGCTGTACCAGAAGACGAAGAAAGATCGCGACATGATCATGCAGTACTCGCAAGGCATGGAAGACGACTGGATCGAGCGCAATTTGTACTCGCGCTGGCCAAGCCTCGGACCGACCGTCCTGTGGTTCATCAACTTCGCACTATTCGGCTTCATCGGCGTGGCGGTCTGGGCCTGTCAGATGTTGTGGATTCCGGTGGCTGCCGCAGGCGTCATCAATGGTCTCGGTCACTGGTGGGGCTATCGCAATTTCGAGACCGACGATCGCTCGACGAATCTCACGCCCTGGGGTTTGTTCATCGGTGGCGAAGAGCTGCACAACAACCATCACGCCTACCCGAGTTCGGCGAAATTCCAGTTGCGCCGGTACGAGTGGGATATCGGCTGGACCGTGATCAGCGTGCTGCGCACATTCGGTCTGGCGAAAGTGCTGCGCATCGCGCCGGCGCTCGAGATCCGCCCGAACATCCAGTTGCCGGACAGCGAAACGCTGAAGGCCGCAATGACCGCCCGATACGATCTGTCGAAGCGTTACTTCCGGACCGTGATCCGCCCTGCCCTGCGTGAAGAACTGGCTGCTGCCAAAGCAGCGGGTCAGCGCCTGTCGGGTCGGGTTCGCCGTGGCATCGCCAGCGATGGTCGTTGGCTCAATGACGAACAGCGCGCCGTGATGGACCAGTGGCTCAATTCGCGGCCATCGATCGGCACACTGGTCGAATACCGCCGACGTCTGAACGACATTCTCGCTCGCACCAGCAAGAATGCCGAGGAGCGTCTGGATGCGCTGCGCGCCTGGTGTCGTGATGCCGAAGCTTCGGGTTCACGTTCGTTGCAACAGTTCGCCGCCGAATTGCGCGGTTGGGCTCTGGTTCCGCAGGCGATTTGAACCATGTCGACATCGATTCGTCCATTTCGCGGGCAACTGCCCAAGCTCGCCCAAGGTGTGTATGTCGATCCGGCTGCGGTCGTCATCGGTGATGTCGAGATCGGCGACGACGCATCGGTGTGGCCGATGTGTGTGGTGCGCGGCGACGTGCACCACATCCGCATCGGTGCCCGCACGAACATCCAGGACGGCAGCATCCTGCACGTCACGCACGACGGCCCATCGGTCACCGGCGGCTTTCCGCTGCTGATCGGCGCCGATGTCACCGTCGGGCACGGTGCCATCCTGCATGCCTGCACCATCGAAGACGCCTGCCTGATCGGCATGGGGGCCACCGTCCTCGACGGCGCCCGGGTCATGAAACACGCCTTCGTCGGCGCGCGCTGCCTGGTTCCACCGGGCAAAACGGTGCAGACCGGGGAAATGTGGATGGGTAATCCGGGCAAGATGGTGCGGATACTCAGTGACCGCGAGATCGAAATGCTCTACTACTCGGCCCAGCACTACATCCGCCTCAAGAACGAGTACCTGGCTGCTGGGTAATCTGACCTTGGCGTAACTCAACGCCCGCACACCCCCGACAGCCCCGCCCCGCGCCTTTTTGCCGCACTTGCGTCACAATACGGCGATGAAACTACGCACACTGATCAGCGTGATCCACCCGCGCATTGCCGTGGTTGGTCACGATTTGGCCATGGTCTGGCTGGCCTGGTTCGGCGCCAACTGGGTTCGCTACAACGTCCAGGTTTCGCCCCCGGACATTCCCCTGTGGGGCGCCGAATACTGGATCGTGCTCGGTATCCAGGGTCTGATCCTCATGTGGACCGGTCTTTACAAGGGCCTCTGGCGGTTTGCCAGCATGCCCGACCTGGTCAACATTGCCCGAGGTTCGGTCGGCGGGGTCATTGCCATCTCGATAGGCCTGTTCGTCTACGACCGGCTGCTCGGCACACCCCGATCGGTACTGGTGATCTACCCGCTGGCCTTGATGCTGTTCCTGTCGGCACCGCGCATGTTGTACCGGTTCTGGAAGGACAGCCGCACCGATATGGCCGGCAACAAGCCGACACTGCGTGTGCTGATTCTGGGCGCCGGTCGCGCAGGCGAGAATCTGGTTCGCGAGATCCGTCGCGAGAACCTCTATCGCCCGGTCGGTTTCGTCGACGACAATCGTGCGTTGCGCGGTACCAAAATCCACGGGGTGCCGGTCATTGGTCCGATCGAGGAACTGCCCGACCTGGCCAAGGAAGTGGCGGCCGACATGCTGGTCATTGCCGTGCCATCGGCGAACAACCAGCAGATGCAGCGGATCGTCACGCTCTGCGAAGCATCACAATTGCCGTTCCGAACGATTCCGAGACTGCAGGATGTGGTCGAGGGCAGGTCGAGCTTCAACGAACTGAAGGAAGTCGCGATCGAGGATCTGCTCGGCCGTGATCCAGTGTCGCTTGACTGGACCGCCATCCGAACCGGCCTGGCCGGCAAACGTGTGCTGGTCACCGGCGGCGGCGGGTCGATTGGTGCCGAGCTGTGCCGTCAGGTCGCGCGCCTGGGCTGTGATTCCCTCACGGTGCTGGAGCTCAGCGAATACAACCTGTATCGGATCGAACAGGAGTTGCGCGGCGAATTCCCGGAACTGGTGTTCAACCCGGTTCTTGGCGACTGCGGAGACGCCGCAACCTGCGAGCGCGTGTTCACCGAGCTTCGCCCGCATGCCGTGTTCCATGCCGCTGCGTTCAAGCATGTGCCGCTCCTGCAGGGTCAGGCACGCGAAGCACTGCGCAACAATCTCTGCGGTACCCAAACGCTGGCGATGACCGCCGACCGGCACGGCGTCGAAAACTTCGTGCTGATCTCCACCGACAAGGCGGTGAATCCGTCGAGTGTGATGGGTGCCACCAAACGTGCCGCCGAAGTGTTCTGCCAGGCCTTGTCACTGCGTTCGCGCACGCACTTCATCACCGTACGGTTCGGCAATGTGCTCGATTCCGCTGGCAGTGTCGTGCCGTTGTTCCGCGAGCAGATTCGCCGCGGCGGGCCGGTCACCGTGACCCATCCGGAAATCACCCGCTACTTCATGACCATTCCCGAGGCCTGCCAGCTGATTCTTCAGGCAGCCGTACTGGGTCGAGGTGGCGAAATCTTCGCGCTCGACATGGGCGAACCGGTCAAGATTTCCTATCTGGCCGAACAGATGATCCTGCTGGCCGGCAAAGTACCGGGCAAGGAAATCCAGATCGTCTACACCGGCCTTCGGCCGGGCGAAAAACTGTTCGAGGAACTGTTCCACGAACAGGAAAACTACGAGAGCACCGGCCATCGCAAGATCTTCCTTGCACAATCACGCGAAGTACCTTGGACAGAACTGGTTCAGATGCTCAATCGTGCCGATGGCGCCGTGCGCCGTTTCGATGAAGCCGAGTGCCTGCGTTGCCTGCGTGCGCTGGTTCCCGAATTCGAGAACGAACGCGCCGAGTCCGGCGAGATTGTCTCCATACACAAGTTGACCCATGCGAATCCGTAAAGTCGTTTTTCCCGTTGCCGGCCTGGGCACCCGTTTCCTGCCAGCAAGCAAAGTGGTTCCGAAGGAAATGTTGCCGCTGATCGACAAGCCGCTGATTCAGTATGCGGTCGAAGAAGCCGTCGATGCCGGTTGTGACACGTTGATCTTCGTCACCAACCGATACAAACATTCGATCGCCGATTTCTACGACAAGTCATACGAGCTTGAAGCAAAACTCGAAGCGGCCGGCAAACACGAGTTATTGGGCATCGTGCGCAATCTGCTGCCGCCGGGCGTACGCGCCGTGTTCGTCACCCAGCCTGAGGCACTCGGCCTCGGCCACGCCGTCTTGTGCGCCAAGGCGGTGGTCGGCAACGAACCGTTCGCGGTGATGCTGGCTGACGACATGATCTGGAATCGCGGCCACGGTGCGTTGCGCCAGATGGTCGAGATTGCCGAAGAACACAAGGCCAGTGTGATCGCCGTCGAAGATGTGCCGCGCGAGCACACGAATCGCTACGGCATCGTTTCTGCGGAACCGGTCACCGATACGCTCGCACGCTTGCGCGGTGTCGTTGAAAAGCCGAAGCCCGAAGCTGCCCCATCGACGCTTGCGATCGTCGGACGGTATGTCCTCGATTCGCGGATCTTCGAATTGCTGGAGACCACCGGCAAGGGCAGCGGCGGCGAGATCCAATTGACCGATGCGATCGCCACCCTGTTGCGCGAAAAGCCGGTCTACAGCTACCGGTTCACCGGTCGACGATTCGATTGCGGCAACCGCCTCGGCATGGTGCAGGCGACGGTACATCTGGCGCTTGAAGATCCGGAGCTCCATGCACCAGTCGTGGAACTGATGCGCGAGCGCCTGGCGCGGGAGTAACTCATGTCGCACCCGACCGATCTGTCCTACATCCTCAACCATCTGGGGGAAGATCGGTCGAAGTATTTCGATGCGGTCATCCCGCCGATCGTGCAGAGTGCGATGTTCGCGCACCCGGATGTGGCCACGATGCGCCGGCGAGTGGGCGACGAGTTCAGCGAATACGTTTATACGCGCGGCCAGAATCCTACGGTTGCGATCGTCGCGCGCAAGATCGCCGCGCTTGAAGGCGCCGAGAGTGCGCTCATGTTTGCGTCCGGCGCCGCGGCCATGGCGGCCGGCGCGCTGGCGGTTCTGCACGCCGGTGACGAGGTTCTGTGTGTCGACAAGCCGTATGCGTGGACCCGAACCCTGGTCAAGAAACACCTCGCCCAATTCGGCGTCACCGGCCGGTTGATCGATGCGCGGTCGCCCAGTGCGGTCGCCGAAGCGATCACCGACCGCACAAAGTTGATCCTGCTCGAAAGTCCCAACTCGTTGACG
>JBEIPT010000336.1:0-4335 GCA_040376895.1 Lysobacteraceae bacterium
AGCGACGGAGCGAACGGAAATTCTTCCCGGGGTACGTGCTCGTGCAGATCGAGACGAACCTGGACGGAAAAGCGATCCGGATCGACGATGAATGCTGGCATCTGATCAAGGAAACTCCGAAGGTCATGGGCTTCATCGGCGGTACTGCCGAACGTCCGTTGCCGATCAAGGATTCCGAGGCCGACATCATTCTTCAGCGTGTTCAGGACGGTGCCGACAAGCCGCGTCCGAAAGTCCTGTTCGAACCGGGTGAGTTGGTGCGCGTCACCGAAGGCCCGTTCAACGACTTCAACGGTACGGTCGAGGAAGTCAATTACGAAAAGAGCCGCCTGCGTGTGGCGGTACTGATTTTCGGTCGGTCCACGCCGGTCGAACTCGAGTTCGGTCAGGTGGAAAAGGCCTGAAGCAAGGAGGAAGGCCGCCGGCCTTCCCGTTCAACCCAGACGGAGGAGTCCCGCAGTCGGTAACGGCGTGCAGACGACATCACTCCAGGAGCATTCAACATGGCAAAGAAAGTAGTTGGCTACATCAAGCTGCAGGTGAAAGCCGGGCAAGCCAATCCGAGCCCGCCGGTCGGTCCGGCACTCGGTCAGCGCGGCCTGAACATCATGGAATTCTGCAAGGCGTTCAACGCCGCGACTTCCAAGCTGGAACCGGGTCTCCCGACGCCGGTGATCATCACTGCATACTCCGATCGTACGTTCACGTTCGTCACGAAGACGACGCCGGCGACGATCCTGCTGAAGAAGGCTGTCGGCATCCAGTCGGGCTCGAAGCGCCCGAACACGGAAAAAGTCGGCAAGGTCACGCGCGCGCAGCTGGAAGCGATCGCGAAGGCCAAAGAGCCTGATCTGACTGCAGCGTCGATCGATGCGGCTGTCCGCACGATTGCTGGCAGTGCGCGCAGTATGGGTCTGGTGGTGGAGGGCTAAGTCATGTCGATTACTGGAAAGCGTTACCGTTCGATCGTCAACACCGTAGCTGCCGGCAAGGCCTACAACATCGACGAAGCGATCAAGATCATCAAGCAGAATGCCAAGGCGAAGTTCAACGAATCCGTTGACGTCGCCATCCGCCTCGGCATCGATGCGAAGAAGTCGGACCAGGGTGTGCGCGGCTCGACCGTGCTGCCGAATGGCACCGGCAAGACCGTTCGCGTGGCCGTGTTCTGCCCGGCCGGTGAAAAAGCCGAAGCCGCCAAGGCTGCCGGCGCCGACATCGTCGGCATGGACGACCTCGCCGAGAAGATGCAGGCAGGTGATCTGAACTACGGCGTGGTCATTGCCACTCCGGACGCCATGCGCGTCGTCGGCAAACTCGGTCAGGTGCTGGGCCCGCGCGGCCTGATGCCGAACCCGAAGGTCGGCACGGTGACCGCCGATGTCGTCACCGCAGTCAAGAATGCCAAGGCCGGTCAGGTGCGTTACCGCAATGACAAGGGCGGCATCATTCACTGCACGATCGGCAAGGCCAACTTCGACGCCGAAGCGCTGAAGGGCAACCTGACCGCGCTGCTGAACGACGTCGTCAAGGCGAAGCCGCAGACCGCCAAGGGTCAGTATCTGGTGAAGGTCTCGCTGTCCAGCACCATGGGCGTCGGCATCATCGTCGATCAGTCCACGCTCGGCCTCGCCAAGTAAAACAGTTCGAACGGCTGGACCCCACGGGGTCCGGCCAACAATTTTGAAGGCATGGCCCGCGCAGGCGGGTCCGGCTGTCAAAGACCGCAGGTGTGAATCAAGCACGGCAGCGTCGGGCATGGAAGCTTGATCTGGCAGGGAATCGCCGCTGTCCGCAACGCTGATTCACTTAATCGGGCACCCGCCCGCGGCCTGCGTAGATGGTGCCGACATCTGGAATTTCTCTGGAACGGCCACCACCGGGATCAATCCGATCCCCGGCGTCAATGGAATGGCGTCGCTTCACCCCGCTTGCGGCAGGAGCCGCTTGTGGCAATCAATTGGAGGAGTGAAATGGCTCTCAATCTGGCTCAAAAGCAAGAAGTCGTAGCCCAGGTGGCGGAAGTGGCCCAAAAAGCCCACTCCCTGATCGCTGCCGAGTACGCAGGTATCACCGTCGAAAAAATGACGGCGATGCGCAAGAAGGCCCGTGAAACCGGTGTGTTCCTGAAAGTCGTCAAGAACACGCTCGCCACACGTGCCGTCGTCGGTACGGACTATGAAGTCGTCAAGGACGAACTGACTGGTCCGCTGCTGTATGCGTTCTCCATGGAGGAGCCCGGCGCTGCCGGTCGCCTGATCAAGGAGTTCTCGAAGGGTAACGACAAGCTCAAGGCGAAGATCGTCGCCGTGGGTGGCAAGGCTTATCCGGCTTCGCACGTCGAAGTCCTGGCCTCGCTGCCGACCCGCGATCAGGCTCTGTCCATGCTGCTCAGCGTGCTGGTTGAACCGGCTACGCGCGTTGCACGCGTGCTCAAGGCTTACGCCGAAAAGGACACCGTGGCCGCCGAAGGCGCCTCGGCCTGATCCTCGAACCAAAATTTTCCCTAGAACCGAATTTCCAGAGGTTTACTACAATGTCTCTCTCGAACGAACAGATCATCGAAGCAATCGCCACCAAGACCCTGATGGAAGTCATGGACCTGGTCAAGGCCATGGAAGAAAAGTTCGGCGTGTCCGCCGCCGCCCCGGTCATGATGGCCGCCGGCCCGGTTGCCGCTGCAGTGGTTGAAGAAAAGACCGAATTCACCGTCGTCCTGAAGGCCGCCGGCGAGAAGAAGGTCGAAGTCATCAAGGCGATCCGCGCGATCACCGGCCTCGGCCTCAAGGAAGCCAAGGATCTGGTCGAATCCGCCCCGGCGACGGTCAAGGAAGCCGTGTCGAAGGCTGACTCGGACAAGTACAAGAAGGAACTCGAAGCTGCTGGTGCGGCTGTCGAAATCAAGTAAGGCTGTTTCTGAGCTCGGGAAATCTTCCGGGCACAGGCGAGGCTGGGGACATTTGTCCCCGGCCTTGTCGTGTTTCGCGGGACACGGGCCTGACAGATCGATGCCGGATACGCCTCGGGGCTGATCCGAGATCGATTTTTAATCTGGTGCAGGGCACTTGGCCCCGCATCCAACAACCAAGGGTGGTAGCGCAACCATGACCTACTCGTTCACAGAAAAGAAGCGAATCCGCAAGGACTTTGGCAAACGGCCAACGGTGCTGGATGTGCCGTTCCTGTTGGCTATTCAAACCGACTCGTATCACGAGTTCCTGCAGACCGACGTGCCCGCCAACAAGCGCGAGAGCAAGGGTCTGCACGCGGCTTTGAAGTCCGTGTTCCCGATCTCCAGCTATTCGGGCAACGCGGCGCTTGAGTACGTGAGCTATCGCCTGGGCGATCCGGCGTTCGACGAGAAGGAATGCCGTTCGCGCGGCATGACCTACGGTGCGCCGCTGCGCGTGCTCGTTCGTCTGGTCATCTATGACCGTGAAACCTCGGGCGCCAACAAGGCGATCAAGCAGGTCAAGGAACAGGAAGTCTACATGGGCGAAATTCCGCTCATGACCGGCACCGGTACCTTCATCATCAACGGCACCGAGCGCGTCATCGTCTCGCAGCTGCATCGCTCCCCGGGCGTGTTCTTCGATCACGACCGCGGCAAGACGCACAGCTCGGGCAAGTTGCTGTACAGCGCACGCGTGATTCCCTACCGCGGTTCCTGGCTGGACTTCGAGTTCGACCCGAAGGACTGCCTGTTCACGCGTATCGACCGTCGCCGCAAGTTGCCGGTGACCATCCTGCTGCGCGCACTCGGCTACAACAATGCCGAAATGCTCGACATGTTCTTCGAGAAGAACGAATTCACGCTGGCCAAGAATGGCGGAGCCGAACTGCGACTGATTCCGGAACGCCTGCGCGGCGAGACGGCAGCATTCGACATCCGCATCGGCGACGAATCCATCGTTGAGGCCGGCAAGCGCATCACGGCACGTCACGTGAAGCAGTTGCAGCAAGCCAAGATCAATGCCCTCGACGTGCCCGACGAATACCTGCTCGGCCGCGTGCTCGCGCATGACGTCGTCGACTCGAAGTCCGGCGAGATGCTGGCGTTCGCGAACGACGAAATTGCTGCCGACCACCTGGTCAAGTTCCGCAAGGCCGGTATCGAACGCATCAACACGCTGTTCGTCAACGACCTGGACCGCGGTCCTTATGTCTCGCAGACACTGCGGATCGATCCGACGCGCACGCAGCTCGAAGCCCTCGTCGAAATCTACCGCATGATGCGTCCGGGCGAGCCGCCGACCAAGGAGGCAGCGCAGAACCTGTTCCAGAACCTGTTCTTCACGTTCGAGCGTTACGACCTGTCGACCGTGGGTCGCATGA
>JBEIPT010000118.1:0-9811 GCA_040376895.1 Lysobacteraceae bacterium
CCGTGCGGCAAGAAACAGTAGCGATAGCCGACTGACCCTGGTGATTCGAACGTCAACATGATGATTTCCGACGTGGGCGTGGACGGGGACCTGAATCACGCGCTGAACTCATTGGATCGAAGCCGCCAACTTCGCCATTACCTCGTCGACTTCCAGCAGGTGGCCGGGTATGGGCAACCCACAAGCCAATATCGGCTGTACCACCGGCTGGGGCGGGTTCTCGAGGCAGTTCGACATTCCGGCTGGGCTGAATGCACAAGTGTCTGAACATTGCCGGCAACGCGGCTATTCGCGGCATGTCCGAAGTCGAAGGGGTATCCCGGCGCACTTGGAATTGCGCCAACCTGCACCCACAATGGCGCTTTGAGAGGACGGACCCATGCCCAGCAACAAGGACTTGCACAAAGAATTCAGTCTGCCTGCCGACGAGCCCGAGCGCCTCGCCAACCTGTGTGGCGCGGTGGATGAACACCTGCGGCAGGTGGAGCGTGTGCTGCCGGTCGAAATCGCGAACCGCGGGTCGGTATTCAGCGTGCGCGGACCGGCCAAGGCAGTCGAGCAGGCCATGCGTTTGCTGCACCGCTTGTATGAGGCAACCGCCGATGTGGCATTGACTCCGGATCAGGTGCATCTGGCACTGGTCGAACATTTGGGGCCAGCTCAACCGTCGGCCCGGCGCGATTCGTTCCAGCCGCAGGACGTGAGCATTCGCGTGAAGCGCGGCGCAATCCGCGGTCGGGGCGACAACCAGCAGAAATACCTGCACGCGATCGTTCGCCATTCGATCAGTTTTGGTGTCGGGCCTGCCGGTACCGGCAAGACCTATCTGGCAGTGGCCAGCGCAGTGCAGGCTTTGGACGATCATCAGGTGCAACGAATCCTGCTCGTTCGGCCGGCGGTGGAGGCGGGCGAAAAACTGGGATTCCTGCCGGGCGACCTGTCGCAGAAAGTGGATCCCTACCTGCGCCCGCTTTATGACGCCCTGTACGAAATGCTGGGCGTGGAGCGGGTCGGGAAGCTGATCGAACGAAACGTCATCGAAGTGGCGCCTTTGGCTTACATGCGCGGTCGCACGTTGAACGACTCGTTTGTCATTCTGGACGAGGCGCAGAACACGACAGTCGAACAAATGAAGATGTTCCTGACGCGTCTGGGATTCGGCTCGACGGCGGTGATCACGGGTGACGTCACCCAGATCGATCTGCCGCGGCACGTCCGCTCGGGCCTGAAGCATGCAGTCGAAGTGCTGAAGGACGTGGAGGGCATCAGCTTCACGTTCTTCGAAGCCCGGGATGTCGTCCGACACCCGTTGGTCGCAAAGGTCATCGACGCCTATGAGCGCTTCGATCGCACCGACAGCGCTGCGGTTCCACATGCTTGAGCCCAGACAGCAAGTGATCGTGTACGACCTCGACGGCACCCTGGTGGCCGGGGATATCGGCAAGGCGTTCCTGAATCATCTGCTGCGAACCTGCTGGTGGCGGCAGGTATTGGCGGCCCTGGTCGCTCCGTTCCTGCTGCCGATGCTCCATGTGCAGGGGTTGCGCCGTCCGGCGATTTCGTCGTTCCTGTGGTTGGGGAGTGTCGGTCGGGCAGCGCGGATCGCCGATCTTGCCCGCGTTTTTGCGGCCGACTATCCGCTTCAGATCCTGCCGACCGCGACCACCAGTCTGCGTGCCGATCTGATGGGCCCCCACACGATCGTGGTCGCGACCGGGGCCTGGGAAGAATTGAGTGCGGTCCTGCTGGATCGAATGGGCTTGCCCAGAGCGCCAGCCTTGGTGGCATCGCGCACCCGCCACTTCGCCGGAGGTTTGGTGGTGGGCAGGCAGTGCAACGGCTTCGAGAAGATCGCCGTGTTGCGTGCCGAGGGGTTTGCGCCGCCCTACGACCGGGCCATCACCGACGCGTGGCTTGATTGGCCGTTGTTGGCTGAAGCACGGACGCCGATCCTGGTGACCGAGTCGCCGGAACTGGCAGCGCGCATGCGGCGACATCTGGGGCCTGGGCTCGAGGTCCTGGCGCCATGACTCGACTGACCGTGCACTGGGACGTTCAGGTTCCCAAGCGCGGGCTGCCGAGTGCCGCCCAAGTGGAAACCTGGGTCAAGGCGGCCCTCAAGGTAGCCAAGCGTCGCAGGGTTACCGAACTGTCGATCCAGGTGCTTGATCGGGCGGCTGCGCAGCACTTCAACCACACCTATCGCGGGCGGGATTACGCCACCAATGTGTTGTCGTTTCCGGTCGACTTTCCGCCGGAGGTGAGCACCCCCCTGATCGGTGATTTGGTCATCTGTGCGCCGGTGGTAGTCGAGGAAGCGGCGGCGCAGAACAAGACGGTCCGTGATCATTTTGCCCACCTCTGTATCCACGGTGTCTTGCATCTGCTCGGCTACGACCATGAGGAAGAGGTTGATGCAGAAATCATGGAAACTTTGGAAATCAAGGCTTTGGCCGAACTTTCTATCGCAGATCCTTATCACTGAATTCGGCCTCATTTGGTAACGGCAGGGGGATTCGATACACTTTCAGACCCGCCCCTTGGGCTGCCATTTGGTTGGCAATGAACGACGGACCCCCCAGTAGTACCCCGGCAAGATCCTGGCTCGATCGTTTGGGCCACATGCTTGCCGGCGAAGCCCGCAATCGCGAAGAGTTGATGCAGGAGCTGCGCGCGGCCAAAGACAACGGGCTGCTGAGCGCCGATACTCTGGCCATGATTGAAGGCGCCATAGCGGTGTCCGACAAACAAGTGGCTGACGTGATGGTGCCGCGGTCCCAGATGGTGACGGTGCCGATCGAGGCCGACCTGCAGGAAGTGCTGCGCATCATGCTCGAATCCGGTCACTCCCGGTTTCCGGTCTGTGGCGAAGACAAGGACGAAATCATTGGCGTCCTGTTGGCAAAGGACCTGCTGCGTTGTCTCGCCGAACAACAAGCCCCATGCAACATTCGCGCTTTGGTGCGTGGCGTGCGGCTGATTCCGGAGAACAAGAAGCTCAACGTGCTGCTGAAGGAATTCCGCCAGTCGCGGCATCATCTCGCGATGGTGGTCGACGAGTACGGCGGGGTGTCCGGTCTGGTCACCATTGAAGACGTGCTGGAAGAAATCGTCGGCGACATCGACGACGAACACGACGATGAAGCAAACCCCGATCTGAATATCCGGCCGATGCCCGATGGCCGTTTCAGCGTGAATGCGGTGACGTTGATCGAGGACTTCAATCAGCGTTTCGATACCAATTTCCCGAACGAAGACTTCGACACGATCGGCGGCATGGTCACGCATACCCTCGGTCGATTGCCCTTGTCGGGTGAGGAGATCATCCTCGGCGCGTTCCGTTTCCACGTTACGAAGGCCGACAAGCGCCGCGTGCTGCAGCTCACGGCCGAACGATGCAGCAAGTCCTGATTCGCTGGTTGTTCGGTTTGCTGTTGCTGGGCCTGACGGCTTCGGCTGCGGCCCAGGACTCGCCTGCCGCGCAGGGTCTGCCTGCGGATGCGGAATCGGCCATCGACGCCGACAGCGGTGCGGCCCTGCAGATCGTGCTCGTGACGATTTCGCCCGGAGACGTCTATTGGCAACGCTTCGGTCACAACGCCGTGCTGGTCATGAATTCCGTTCGCGGCGAGGCCAGACTCTACAATTTCGGCACGTTCGATTTTGAACAGGAAAACTTCCTGCTGAATTTCATGCGCGGGCGCATGTTGTATCGGTTGTCGGAGGGATCAGTCGATCGGGAATTGGCGATGTATGCCACCGAGCGACGCGGCGTCACGTTTTCGGCCCTTGATCTGAGCCCGGACCAGCGTTATGCGGTGGCCGAAATGCTGGCCGAGAACGCATTGCCCGAAAATGCCGAGTATCGGTACGACTACTTCATCGACAACTGTTCGACCCGTGTCCGCGATGTGATCGATCGGATCCTGTCGGGGAGTGCACAGGAACAGTTGCGCGCACGCAGTGAAGGCTCGACCTATCGCCAGTTGGCAGTGCGCCATGCCGAGGGTGTGCCGTGGATGGCGATCGGCATGGATATTGGGCTCGGTCGGCGCGCCGATCGGCCGCTGAACTTCTGGGAACAGTCGTTCATACCGGGCGAGTTCGAACGTTTTGCCGGCGAATTGAAGAACCCGGAGACGCAGTCGCCGCTGGTGTCGGAGCGCTCGGTCCTGATTCCGGCGAAAGTGGTCGAAGCCCCGGGGGCAGGATTGGGTTGGATGGGCTGGACCTTGTTGTCGGCGCTGTTGTCGGCTGCCTGGTACTTCGCCAGCACGCGCCCGATCGGGTTGCTGCGCAGTACTGCCCAGGTTCTTGCCATCACGATCCAGATCGGTAGTGCGTTGATCGGTGTGGCGTTGATCCTCCTGATGACAGCCAGTGAGCACAGCATGGCGGCCGCCAACGAGAATGTGCTGTTGTTTGCGCCGACTGCGGTGTTGCTGGTTCCGGCCCTGTGGCGTTTGCGCCGGCAGGATTCGGGCGGCGGCCGGTTCTGGGCCTGGTTCGGCGTTTTGTTGGCCACATTTGCCTTGTTGATCAAGCTGGATTCGGCGGCGCAGGCCAACAGTACATGGCTTGCCTGGCTGTTGCCTTGGCACGCGGCGCTGTGGTTCCGCGTCGCGCGGCCGATGGACTGAATCATGATCACGCCCGAAGCCCTGTCGACCCAAATCAAGGGATGGGCAAAGGCGTTGGGTTTTCAGGACTGCGGGATCAGCCGATCCGCTTTGGGTGAAGACGAAACCCACTTGTTGTCCTGGTTGAACGACGGCTGCCATGGCGAAATGGACTACATGGCGCGGCACGGGACCTTGCGCACACGTCCGGCGGATTTGTGTCCGGGAACCGTGTCGGTGGTGTCGGTGCGCATGGATTACCACAACCCGCAAAGTGCCTCGATCGATGAAGTGCTGGCAGACCCCGAACGGGCGTTCGTGTCTCGATATGCCTTGGGTCGTGATTATCACAAGCTCATGCGCAACCGCCTTCAGAAGCTCGCCACACAGATCGAATCGGTCTGGGGATCCTTCGGGTATCGGGCGTTCGTCGATTCGGCGCCGGTGCTGGAAAAGGCCCTGGCGCGTAATGCCGGTCTGGGTTGGCTCGGCAAACACTCGAATCTGATCCATGAGCGTCACGGCTCATGGTTCTTCCTGGGTGAGTTGTATACCGATCTGCCGTTGCCGGCGGACGAGGCGCATGCCCGCAATCACTGCGGCACCTGTACACGCTGCATCGATGTCTGCCCGACCAGGGCAATCGTTGCGCCCTATCGGGTCGATGCGCGTCGGTGCATTTCGTACCTGACCATCGAGTTGCACGGATCCATTCCCGAGGAATTCCGTGAAGCCATAGGCAACCGGATCTATGGTTGTGATGATTGCCAGTGGGTCTGCCCGTGGAACAAGTTTGCCGATGCCGCGACCGAACCGGATTTCCAGGTTCGGCATGGGTTGGATCAGGCCCGATTGGTCGACCTGTTCGCGTGGACGGAAGCCGAGTTCAATCAACGAATGGAAGGCAGCGCGATCCGGCGGATTGGCCATGAACGCTGGTTGCGCAACATTGCTGTCGCTTTGGGTAATGCCCCGTCCGTCGGCGCGGTACGCGACGCGCTGATGGCAAAGTCGGATCATCCCTCGGACATGGTGCGCGAGCATGTCCGCTGGGCATTGGCGCGGCACTCAGACACTCGCGAGTAAACCCGGGGCGCTCACGCATTCTGCGGGAGCGCCCGGGCTGCAGCGGTTATCCCCGCACATATTCGTAACTGGAGCCGACGCCCAACGGAATGCCCAGACCCCAGAACAACATCAGGAATGATGTCCACACCACCAACAACGTTGCCGAGTAGGGCAGCATCAAGGCGATCAGCGTGCCGATGCCGGTGGATTGGACATAGCGGCGACAGAACACCACGATCAGCGGGAAGTAGGGCATCAAGGGCGTGACGATGTTGGTGCTGGAATCACCGACGCGATAGGCGGCCTGGGTAAGGTCGGGCGAAACGCCCAGTTGCATGAGCATTGGCACCATGATGGCGCCGATGAGCGCCCATTTTGCCGAAGCCGATCCGATCAGGAGGTTGACCATCGCGGTCAGCAGGATGATGCCGATCAATGTCATGGCCAGCGGCATACCAAGCGACTGCAGTGTGGTGGCACCCTTGATGGCGATCAGTGCACCGAGGTTACTCTGGCCGAAGGCATGGATGAACTGCGCACAGAAAAACGCCATCACGATGTAGTAGCCCATGCCGCTCATCGATTTGGACATGCCGGCGATGACATCTCGATGTGAGGCCACGGTGCCCGAAGTGATGCCGTAGACGACGCCGGGCACCAGGAACAGAATGAAGATCAATGGCACGATCGACTGCATGAGCGGCGCCGCCGAGACCAGCAGGTTGCTCTGGCCGGACACGATCGCCGTGCCTGCAGGTGCACGCCAGGGCGAGGTTTCCGGGAGCACCGTCAACAGGAACAAGGCGGCCAGCACGACCATCGACGCCACGGCCCAACCGAGACCGCGCTTTTCCTCGGGCTTGAGGACGTCGAGTGTCGGCAGGCTTGCGGGATCACCATCCACCGGCTTGGTGGCCAGACGCGGTTCGATCACACGATCGGTGAGATACCAGCCGACCAGAATGATCAGGAACGCTGAGGCGGTCGTGAACGTGTAATTGTTCAAGGGGTTCACGACCACCGTTGGATCGATCAAGTGTGCTGCCGTTTGCGACAACCCGGACAACAGGGGATCCAGGCTCGAAGGCAGGAAAAAGGTCGCCGAAAATCCGCCGGATACGGCCGCAAAAGCCGCAGCAACACCTGCCAGAGGATGCCGACCGGCGGCGTAGAAGATCACCGCGCCCAGCGGTACCACCAGGACATAGCCCGCATCGACGGCGATGTGGCTGAGGATGCCGACGGCAATCAGTGCAGGAGTCAACAATTGGCGGGGCGTCACACTGAGCATCGCCCGAAGGCCAGCGCTGATGAAGCCGGTGTGTTCGGCCACACCCAGACCCAGCATGGCGACCAGCACCACGCCGAGTGGGGCAAACGTCACGAAGGTGTTGACCATTTGCGCCATGAACGCAGTCAGCGACGTCCCGGCGAGCAGATCCTTGATCTGGATCGGTTGTCCTGTCCGCGGGTCGATTTCGCTGAACTGGACGCCGGACAGGGACCACGACACGGCCCAAACGACGAACATCAGCAACAGGAAGAGCATTGCCGGGTCGGGCAGGCGGTTGCCAACCCGTTCCACCCAGTCAAGGAATCGGGCGAACAGGCCTTGGGGTGGTTGCAGCGTTGCAGTGGTCATTCAGCGGGGCTCCAAGCGAATAGACCGCGAAAGTAGCCCGCCAATTCGTGAAGAAACCGCCATGCAGGCGTCGTTTTGACCGACACAAACGAAGCGTTGTGCGACGCGTGATCAGAGCCCGCGGACGCGGCCGATCAACATTCTGGTCGAGGCATCAACGCCATCGGGAATATCACGTCCTTCGATCAACGGCAGAATTTCGTCGGCCAGTTGTTTGCCGAGTTCCACGCCCCATTGGTCGAATGCGTTGTTGCCCCAAAGCACGGATTGCACGAACACTTTGTGCTCATAGGCGCCCAGCAGCAAACCAAGCGTGAAGGGCGTGAGTTCCGGCAGCAGAATCGTTGTGCTCGGCCGATCGCCCGGGCATTCCCGTTGCGCACGCAGCGCCGGATCGGTGTCGTCGGTCTGCCGGCCATGCAACAACGCGGAGGATTGCGCCAGCATGTTCGCCATCAATGCCTGGTGACTGGCATCGTGTTCGTGGGCGGGTTGGACGGCGCCGATGAATTCGACGACGTTCGCCAGTTCGCCTTGGTGCAAGGCCTGGAAAAACGCGTGCTGCGTGGCACTGCCCACACCGCCCCAGATGATCGGGACGGTCGCATGGCCGATCTGGCTGCCGTCCGGTGTCACCGATTTGCCGTTGCTCTCCATCTCCAGCTGTTGCAGAAATGCCGGGAGATGGCGCAGGCGTTCGTCGTACGGCACGACACAATGGCCGGGCAGGCCCAGCACGTTCCGACTCCATACACCGACCAGACCCATCAGCACCGGGACATTGCGCGCAAACGGCGCCATGCGGAAGTGGAGGTCCATGGCCTCGGCGCCAGCGAGGAACTCGGCGAATCGTTCATACCCGAGTGCAAGCATGGTCGACAGGCTGACGGCGCTCCACACGGAGTAGCGGCCACCCACCCAATCCCAGATGGGCAGTACCTGTGTCTCGTCGATGCCATAACGAACGGCACGGGCCGGGTTCGCAGTGATCGCGATCAGCCTCGTGGCGGCCAACTCGGCGCCAAGTGAGGACTCCAGCCAACGGCGCAGAATGGCGCCGTTGGTCAGTGTTTCCTGGGTGCCGAAACTCTTCGACACCAGGCAGACCACGGTCCGCTTCGGGTCCAGCGTTGCAATCAGGTGATCAACCGGGTGTGCATCAACATTGCCGACATAGTGCACGCGCACGGTGTCGGTGCTGCGCGGATGGGTCAAGGCTTCCAGGCACAGTTTCGGGCCAAGTTCCGAACCGCCAATGCCCACGTGGACGACATCAAAACCATCGGCTCCGAATTGCTGGCGCAAGGTTTCGACCAGTTGCCGGCATTGAGCCAATGTCTGGGTGGCGGATTGCCGGGCTGCCTCGAACGCAGGTACGTCGGTAGCGCCGACTTGCCGTTGTTCGGCCGCGCGCAGTGCGGCATGCAGCGCTGGCCGGCGTTCGCTCGGATTCACTACGGCGCCTGCAAAAAGATCGTCGATGCGTTGGGCAAGCCCAGTGTCTTCGGCAAACGCCAGCAAGGCTTGCAGCGCTGGTTGATCGATCTTGTGTTTGCTGAAGTCGAAGCAGGTGTCGGCGACCACCTCGCTGAACTGGGTCATCCGATCCCGTTCGTTGGCGAAGATGGCAGTCGTCCGCGTGACATCCAGCCGCCGCTTGTGAGCGGCAAGGCGTTCCCACCAGATTCGGCGATCAGCCATGACGGAGCGGGCAGGGCGCCGGAGCGCTCAACTGCACTGGAAGTAAAGGATGTTGTCGGTGTTGTTGTTGACCGACTGGCCGAGCGAGATGGTGCCGGCCTTGCGCAGGTGGATTTCGTCGCGATGCAGGCGCATTTCGTCGTCTTCGCCGATCTTGACGAACGTACCGTTCGTGCTGCGGTCGGTAATCACGAAGTAACCGCGCTTGTATTCGACCGTGGCGTGGTTGCGCGAGACCCATTCGTTGTCGACCACACACGAAGACGTGGCGTCGCGCCCAAGCGTGAAGGGTGGGGAACTGGCCGAAATCTCCATGACCCGCCCCTTGAAGCGGACACTGACTTTGGCGCCGGAGCCGGGGATGTCATCCAGCCGGATTGCGCGCTGGACTGTCGTGACGTTGGACAGGTCTTCCTGCCAGATCACGTCGACGATATCGATCGGGTCCATCTTGCCGGACACACGGATGGCACCCAGCGAGCGTGTTTTCACCGAGCCGGAGTTCGTCAGGCCACGAACCGTACTGGAAGTCGTGACAATTTGTTCCCGTTTCGCCGTGGAGCCCATGCGCGCGGCCGTATTGACCGCGTCACCGAAGACGTCGTTGGCCTCGACCAGGGTTTCACCGTGATGCAGGCCGATGCGGATGGCGAGGTTTTCCTTCACGAACCCGGGGTCGTGCGCCATGCGCTTTTGCATGTCCACGGCCGCGAGCACCCCGTTCAGGGCTCCCGGGAACGTGCACATGATTTCGTCGCCGATGGTCTTGATGACCTTGCCG
>JBEIPT010000113.1:0-10291 GCA_040376895.1 Lysobacteraceae bacterium
ATCGGCCGTGGTTCTGCAGTACCCATTGCGACCAACGATTCCGACGACGGACGGGCCCGCAATCGACGCGTCGAAATCATCCTGCTGGCAAAGTAAATCTGGCTCTGAATCAATGCCTTGCACCCACTTTCCAGACCGACCGGAAAGTGCGGTGCGGCAACTGCGCAAAACACTGTTGCAAACTGTCGGCAGCCCGCTTGCAGGGTTCCGGAAAGCGGAGTAGGTTGAGATCGTCAGCTCCGTGGTCGGAGCGACAGGAACCGAGTTCGAACCTGATACGGAGCAACACACGGGTATGAGTGTCGCGCATTCCAATCGGCAGTCCGCCGCCGCACCACACCAGGGTGCGCCGCAGCTGGATGGGGATGCACACGGTTCTGATCAATATCCACATGCAAAGCCCGCGACATGAGTCGTGGGCTTTTTTGTTTTCGCCCCGAGGAGGGCAAATGATGTTCGAGAACCAACAGCGCGAAGTAGAAGCCATGATGGCATCCAGCACTGAGTTCCGTGCCCTTTATCTCAAGCACCGCGAACTCGACAAACAGGTGCGCGACGCCGAAATCGGCGTGTTGCCGATCGATGATTTCACCCTCGTCAAGATGAAGAAGGAGAAACTCTGGGCCAAGGACAAGCTCACGCAAATGTGGACCACGCGACCTTCCTGACGCCCAATCGAAACGAGCCAGAACCAATTCGACGAACGGCCGCGGCCTGACACCCGCGGCCGTTTTTTTTGGGCTGTATTCGTGGGCCAGTTCATGGGGCCGTGCGCCCCAGGGAATTGCCCGCTCATTGCAGGCTGGAAAACGCCGCGACTACACTGGCGACCTTCCCATGCCGCGAGCCAGCCATGCCAGTCATCGACAACGTCCTCCAATTGATCGGCAACACGCCGATGGTCAAGGTCTGCAACATGGACACCGGACCCTGCGAACTGTTCCTGAAGTTGGAGTCGATGAACCCCGGCGGATCGATCAAGGACCGCATCGGCCTGACCATGATCGAATCGGCGGAAAAGGCCGGACGCATTCGTCCGGGTGACACCTTGGTCGAGGGCACCGCCGGCAACACCGGCATCGGTCTGGCACTGGTCGCCCAGCAGAAAGGCTACAAGCTGATCCTGGTGGTTCCGGACAAGATGAGTCGCGAGAAGATCTTCAATCTCAAGGCAATGGGAGCCGAAGTCATCCTGACCCGCTCCGACGTCGCCAAGGGTCATCCGCAGTATTACCAGGACCTCGCTGCAGAAGTCGCACGCAGTACGCCGAATGCTTACTTCATCAATCAGTTCGGCAACCCCGACAATCCTCGGGCGCATGAAGAATCCACCGGTCCGGAGATCTTCGCGCAGATGGATCGCTTCATGGATGCGATTGTGTTCGGTGTCGGTTCGTCGGGAACGATGACGGGTCTGTCGCGCTATTTCGCACGCGAGGCCCCCAATGTCGAACTGGTGATCGCCGACCCGGTCGGCTCGATCCTCGCGCAATACATCAACGAAGGTGTGCTGTCGACGAAGAGCGGCTCCTGGCTCGTCGAAGGCATCGGCGAGGACTTCCTGCCGCCGATCAGCGATTTCAGTCGCGTCCGCAAGGCGTATGCAATCAGCGACAAGGAGAGTTTCATCGCCGGCCGCGAACTGCTTCGCCGCGAGGGCATTCTCGGCGGATCGTCGAGCGGCACCATCATTGCTGCAGCACTGAAGTACTGCCATGAGCAGACGGAGAAAAAACGCGTCGTCGCGTTTGTATGCGACACCGGCAACAAGTATCTCTCGAAGATGTACAACGACTACTGGATGCTCGACCAGGGTTTCCTGGAGCGGGAAAACCACGGCGATCTGCGCGACCTGATCAATCGCCCTTATTCGCGACGCGACACCGTAGTCGTGGCCCCGACCGACTTGCTGACCATCGCCTACCAGCGCATGAAGCTGTACGACGTGTCGCAGTTGCCGGTCATGGAAGGTGACCGGATCGTCGGCATCATCGACGAGTCGGATGTGCTGCTGCATGTCTACGGCAATGAGGCGCGGTTCCGCGATCCGGTATCGACCGCCATGGTCAGCAAACTCGACAAACTGGAAGTTCGCAGCCCCATCGAGGCATTGTTGCCCGTGTTCGATCGAGGCCAAGTGGCCATTGTT
Source organism: Lysobacteraceae bacterium (assembly GCA_040376895.1). Taxonomy (GTDB): domain Bacteria; phylum Pseudomonadota; class Gammaproteobacteria; order Xanthomonadales; family Ahniellaceae; genus Ahniella. The sequence continues at coordinate 2,150 of JBEIPT010000113.1, forward strand.
GTCGATGGTGATGTGTTCCTCGGCCTGATCACGCGGATCGATCTGCTCAACTTCCTCCGTCGCCGTTCCGTCTGAGCGACTGATGTTCGACTGGAACGACTTGCGTGTATTTCTGGCCATTGCGCGCGGCGGCTCGCTGAATGCGGCTGCCCGGCAAACCGGTCTGAACCACAGCACCGTGTTCCGGCGCTTGAACGCGCTTGAAGAGACGCTGAAAGTGCGACTGTTCGATCGGCAACCGCAAGGGTATCGCTTGACCACCGAAGGCGAGGCGATCCGCCCCGAAGCCGAGGCGGTGGAAGCGGCTGTGCATGCCGTCGAACGCAAAGTTGCCGGAAACGATTACGCGCTGCGCGGAGACCTGCGCGTGACCACGCCCGTCGGCCTGGCCACCGCCTATCTGGCGCAATACCTTCCCGAATTCATGGCGGCGTACCCAGGCATCCGGGTGGATATCCTGGGTGCCGACAACGACTTCGACCTCACCCGTCGGGAAGCCGACGTAGCCCTCCGGGCCACGAATCGACCACCCGAAGATCTGGTCGGCCGCAAAGTCCTGTCGACGACCTGGACGGTCGTCGGCAGCCCCGCGTATCTGGAACAGCACGGCCGCCCCGAGTCGATGGCCGACCTGCACCAGCACGCGCTGATTGGTGCAGAACGCAGTTTCCAGAGACTGCCGGCGTTTGCGTGGCTGCACCGGAATTACGCCGACGACCGGTTTGTCGTTCGTGCCGGCGACTTGACCACGATGGTTGCTCTGGCGGAACAAGGCTTGGGGTTGACCCTTCTGCCGAGTGACCAGGCCTCGTCGACACTTCAGACCTTGTTTCCCATGGAGCCGCGCTTCGAATCGACACTGTGGTTGCTGACCCACCCGGACTTGCGTCATGTCGGGCGCGTCAAGGCCTTCATGGACTTCATGACCGACAAATTGCGTGCAGATCCGAGGTTGTCAGGCGGAGCTGGTGCGCAGGCCTGACAACGCTCGTTCTCAAGTCCGCCGGTCAGCCGCAAACTTGCCGCCACCCAGCAGCGCCTGCACCACGCAGGTGATCGCCAGGACCAAGGGGAATTCCCAGCCGCCACCGGCATTGGAGAACAGCCAGCCGTTCGCGGCATGCGGGATGATCGAGCCGAACGCGACGATCGCGAGGCCCAGAGCCGCCCAGCGGGTCAGGAAGCCGATGATCAGCGCGGTGCCACCCAGCAGCTCGGCAGCGATGATCACGTACGCCAAAACCCCGGGCAGACCGATGGACTGGAAAAACCCCACCGTGCCGGGGACGGTGAATACCAGGACCTTCAACAGGCCATGGGCGATAAACAGGACACCCAGCGCCAGCCGGAGCAGCGTGGTGGCAAATTCAGGGCGATGCGGAATCATGGAAACACCTTTGTCGGTAAGCCGGAAGATGCCGAAGTGACGACAGTTTGGGTGTCTGGCCAGACCGGGTCGATCCGCAAACGTGGCAATCCGGTCTTGCAGCAATGCAAACGAACCATGAAATGCCACTATTTTGGCCGTTCCATGATTTACAGCACATTCCTGTACTTAGCTGTTTCTTGTAAACTTCCGTCCAACAAAATGTTGCGCCGAAAGATAATTTGGCAGCGAAGCGACCCAAAATCGCCTCGAACGAACCAAAAACACGGTTCAGGGAACCAAATCCCTGCTTCCGCGGTCGCACACCCCGATTAGCCTGAGAACACCATGTCCCACCGCTTCACCACAATCGGACGACTGAGCGCGAGCTGCCTGCTTGCCTTGGGTGCCACTGTGGCTGCAGCTCAGGAAACCCCCGGCAGTTATGCGTTGTTGCCGGCGGAAGCGACTGACGCGACGGAGCGCAGTCCGTTGTTGTCGCTGTTCGGGCTTTCGGAAGATCGCGGGCAATTGGCTTCCCTGCCTTTGCGCAGCCTGAAGGGCGCAAATCTGGTCGTCGGCCTCAATGCCGATTCCGGCAACCCTACTTTACCCTGGTGTGCCGAGCCATCGGGCCTGCTGCGCATCGGTCGGCTCAGCTCCGACTGTCTGATGAGCGGCCGCCTTGAGCTCGAACTGCCCGGCCAGGTCAGCTCCTTGCAAACCGGCTTGGCCTGGCAAGGTGATCGGCTCGATTTTGGCCTGAACTACGGCTGGTCCTGGCAGGTTGATCCAAACGACACGGTCGCACCGGTGATGGCGCCGCTGCGTACGGAAGTCCAGCCCAACCTGGCCGCATTGACCAGCAATTTCGATTCCCGCACGCTCGGTGCCCAGGCGCAATGGCGCCTGACCTCACAGAGTGCCGTGCAACTCAATGCCGCACTCACCCAACTCAAGTTGTGGAGTGGCAGCGCCCGACCGGTCTGGGATGTCGATCAGGCGGCGCTCGGCATGGGTCTGCGTTACGGACCATTCGGCGGCAACGTCCGCGGTCGTGTCGGCCGGATCCAGGATCCGCTCCGTTCGGACACCACCAGTTTCGGCGGGCTCGATATCGGCGTCTCCTGGCGCACGCCATGGGCGGGTGAACTCACCGTTGGCGCCGACAATCTGGTGCTGAAACGCGAAGAGCGCGGCGAATCTGGCCGCGTTGTGGACGAAGCAACCGCGCGTACGCCTTATGTGATCTACAAGCAAGACTTGTGATCTACAAGCAAGACTTGTGATGCGACAGCAGTAACGCAACGTTCAACCGGTCAGGCCAGCGCATCGCACTGGCCCGCCGCGTGTCCCGAAGGAACTTACTTCTTCTTGGCGGCCTTTTCCGACCGCTTTTCCTTGAGCGTCTTCTGAGGCGCTTTCTTCGTTTCTTTCTTGCCCTTGTCCATGCCCTTCGCCATGTCGATCTCCAGTCCAAACCGCCCAACTGCGGCGGGTTGGATTCAAGCACACTTCACGGGCATTCCGTAAGGCACGTACCAAAACCTCGATCCACGCCGCTGCCCGCGAAAAAGCAGCCTTGGTCTCCATTCGGGCCGTAAAGATTCGCCGATCCGCCCTTTCCTGAGGCACACTTGCGACACCCCTAGCCCACCGATCGCGAGTCGCCATGCGTTCTGCCCTGAGAAGTGCTCTGTTAGCCCTGTTGGTGCTGTCCCTGCTGGCCTGCGAAGGCAAACAGGAAGGCACACCGCCCGAAATCCAGCAGGCCGCGGTGAAGCCAAGCGAAAGCGCTGCCCCCGTGGCATTCGCGGTCACCGAACAATACGGCGAACTCTATGAAGGCCGACCTTCGGTCGTGCTCAAATTCAGCGAACCGGTGGTCGGATCGCAGGCGTTCGACAGCCTGCTGACCATCACGGCAGAGGGCGGCGCCGTGCCAAGCGGATCGTGGATGCTGGAATCGAATGAATACCTGCGTTTTCCGTGGCTCGAAGCCGACACAAAATACGATGTGACGGTGAAGGCGGAACTGGCTTCGGTACGCGGTCCGGCGCTCGGCAAACCAGTCACCGTAAAGATCGATTCCGGTGCGCAGGCGCCGCTGGTTGGCTTTGCCAGCCAGGGCATGATCCTGCCGCAACACGATACCCGCGGCCTGCCGGTGGTGTCGGTCAATCTCAAGGAAATCGACCTCGAATTCTTCAAGGTTCGCGAGCGCGAACTGAACCGTTTCCTGGAAGCGTTCGACGGCAACGGCCGGAAAAGTTTCTGGACGATGCAGAACATCGTGAAGTACGCCGACTCGGTGTACGCCAACCGCTTCGCGCTGGAATCGAAGGGGTCGGAACGGGTCACCAGCCACATCGCGGTTCGCGACATCGACGAGTTGAACGACACCGGCGTGTACTTCGCGGTGATGAAACGCGCCGGCGCATTCGACTACGAATTCGACAGTGCGATGTTCTTCGTCAGCGACATCGGTGTCCATGTTCGCCGTTATGCCAATCGCACGCTGATCGTCACCACATCCCTTGAAACCGGTGCGGCAAAACCGTCGGTCAAACTGGAATTCCGCAAGTCGGTCAGCGGCGTGATTGCCTCGGCCGAGACTGATCATGATGGTTTGGCACTGATTGACCACGCCACGGCCTCCGACCAGGTTCTGGTCGCACGCTGGGGCAGCGATCTGACGCTGCTGGCATTCAACCAACCGGCACTCGACCTTTCCGAGTTCGCGTTGGCGGGTGAGCCGTACCGTGAACGTGAAGTGTTTGCCTGGTCCGGCCGCGATCTGTATCGCCCGGGCGAAATGTTGGGTGTGTCGGCACTGCTGCGTGACGACGACGGCCAATCGGTGCCGGCTCAATCCGTATTCGTTTCGCTGAAACAACCGGACGGCCGCGAGTTGTCGCGCCGCGAAGTGAAGCCCGCCGAACTGAATTACCTGCGTTACGAATCGGTCATCCCGCCGGACGCACCGACCGGTCGATGGACCGTCGAACTGTCGACCGACCCGAACATGGCCAAACCCACTCGCTATCCGGTGCGTGTCGAGGAGTTCATTCCCGAGCGACTGAAACTGAACCTGGATGCACCGGAAACTCTGGCGCCGGGCGAAGTGCTGCCGTTGTCGGTCGAAGGCGCATGGCTGTACGGCTCCCCGGCTGCAGGAAATCGATTCACGGCACGTCTGAGCGTGCAGGTTGACCAACATCCAGTGCCGTCCTTGAAGGACTTCTACTTCGGTGACGCGCTGATGGAACTGCAGAGTGCGCCGCGTGACGTGATTGAAGACGGCGAACTGGATGCCGAAGGCAAACTGAGCGCCGACATCGAAATCGAGGAAGCCAAGGCACCAACCGGTCCGGTTCAGGTGATCGTCGCCGGCTCGGTCTACGAGTCCGGTGGTCGTGCAGTCACACGCGCCCTGAAGCGCACCATCTGGCCCGCACCGGCCCTCGTTGGCGCACGCCCGTTGTTCGAGCTGGACGAAGGCGCGAGCCCTGAGACGAATGCCGAGTTCGAGATCATTCGCGCCGACATCGCCGGTGAAGCACTCGCTGCCAGCGCATTGCAGGTCAAAGTGTTGCGCGAAGAACGCCATTACAACTGGCGTTGGATCGACGGCGGCGGATGGAACTCCGACTTCACGTCGACGTGGACCACCGTCAGCGAACAGACTCTCGCATTGGCTGCGGGCCAACGTGGCAGACTCGGCGTCCCCGTGGAATGGGGTGGCTACCGCCTGGAAATCACCGATCCGGACTCGGCACTCACGATGCGCCTGCCGTTCCAGGCCGGTTGGAACTGGTATGCCGATCCGCAAAGCAAGGGTTCGCGCCCGGACAAGGTCAAACTCGCGCTCGACAAACCCGGCTACAAACCGGGCGACACGGTGAAGCTGACGATCAAGCCGCCGCATCCGGGTGAAGCCCTGATCATGGTCGAAAGTGATCGTCTGCTGTGGCAGAAGCGTCTGCACGTCAGCACGGAAACCACGATCGAGATTCCTTTCGACGCCAGTTGGGAACGCCACGACGTTTACGCTACGGCACTGGTGTTCCGACCGGGCTCGTCCGCCGAAAAGATCACGCCGAACCGCGCATTGGGTGTGACCCATCTGCCGCTCGCGCGGACCGATCGCAAACTCGAATTGAGCATCGAGGCACCGGACAAGGCTCGTCCGGAAGAAACCGCGACGGTTCGTGTGCTGGCACCGGCCCTGGCTGGCAAGGAAGCACAGGTGGCGCTGACTGCCGTCGATCTGGGCATCCTCAACATCACCCAATTCGCGCTGCCGAACCCCACTTCGTTCTTCTTCGCCCCGCGCCGTTTTGCGACTGAATCATGGGACGTGTTCCACCGCATCATCGAAGCGATCGACGGCAATCGTGCGCGCCTGCGCTACGGTGGTGATGCCGCGATGCTGGCACTGCCGGCAGGTCGCCGTCCGAACGTGAAAGTGCAGACCATCGATCTTTATCAAGCGCCGGTGAAGTTCGACGCGAAGGGCGAAGCCAGGATCGATCTGACGCTGCCCGACTTCAACGGCACCCTGCGACTGGCCGCCGTGGCCTTTGATGCCGATCGTTTTGGCAGTGCCGCCCGCGAACTCATCGTGCAGGCGCCACTGGTCGTCGAACTGGCCGCCCCGCGTGCCATGGCCTCCGGTGACCGCGCTGAAGTGGCGGTTGACGTGGAAAACCTGAGTGGCGCCGAAAGCAGCCTCAAGGTGCTGCTCAACGGCGGTGACATGGTGGCCGTCGGCGATGCGTCCCGTACGCTCAAGCTTGCCGACAAGGCCCGACAGACGTTGAAGTTCCCGATCGTCGCGCGCGAGCGCTTCGGCGTGGCGAAAATCCAGGTGACCGTCGAACATTCCGGTGGCAAGTTCCAGCGTGAACTGGAATTTGCGGTGCGTCCGGCGTATCCGGTCGAACGCCGCAACCGTGCGCTGGTACTCACCGGCAACGACACCGTGACGCCGGCACCGGGCCTGCGCGATGGTCTGGTCTCGGATTCCGTGGTGTCGCGCATCACACTGGGCACCTTGCCGCCGCTGCCATTCGCGGCCGCCGCGCGGGATCTGGTCAACTACCCCTATGGTTGTGTAGAACAGACCACGAGCAAGGCCTTCCCGATTGCCTTGATGGATGACGACACGCGCGAGCTGTTCGCACTTGATCCTCTGGATCCGGCCAAGCGCACCGAGATGATGAACGTGGCGTTCTCGCGACTGTTGTCGATGCAGAACGAAAACGGCCATTTCTCGATGTGGCCGGGTGACGGTTATCAGGCGACCTATCTCACGCCGTACGTCGCCGACATGCTCGTCACCGCTCGCGAGAATGGTTTCGAACCACCGGAACTGCTGATCGAACGTTCACTGAAGCGATTGAATGACGATCTGCTGTCGGGCGGCAACTCGCATTACGAGTACACCTTCTCCGAACACCTGCGCGTCGGCGAAATGGCCTACGCCGGTTATGTGCTGGCCCGTCTGAAGCGTGCCCCGCTCGGCACCTTGCGCGTGCTGTACGACAACGAACGCGGCAAGCTCGTGGCACCCCTGCCGCTGGTTCATCTCGGTATCGCACTCAAGCTGATGGGTGACGACGAGCGCGGTGACAAGGCGATCGACGAGGCCTTCACCAAGGTCTTTGAACGCCCGGACTACGTCGGTGACTACGGCACGGATCTGCGCGACCTGTCGCTGATGATCGCCATGACGCTGGAACAGAAAGTCGGCAAGCCGGAATACGAAGCCCGCCTGTATGAACTGGCGGCGGAATATTCGGGTGGTCGTTCGGCGTACTGGTCGTACTTGAGCACACAGGAACAGATCGCTCTGTTCCGCCTGGGTCGCGCGCTGCGCATGGGCAACGGCGCCACGGTATCGGGCGACGTCGACATCGGTGCCAACGCCGAACCGTTCTCGGCCACGCGTCAGGTGTCACGGACATTCACCGCCCCAGACATCGCTGCCGGTGTCCGCATCACGCCACAGAGTGACGGCAAGCTCTACCTGAATGAAGACGTCGTCGGTTATCCGGCATCCGCCCCGGACCAGAAGTTCGAGGGCGTGTCGATCTATCGCGAGTACTTCTACACGGACGGCCGCAAGTACGACGGCGAACCGCTGACCAGTGGTGACGTGCTCGTAGCGGCCTTGCGAGTCCAGGCCGACGCTGACATGCGTGACGCACTCATCGTCGATCTGCTGCCGGGCGGACTCGAGATCGAAAACATCAATCTGGTCGACAGCAGCGTGTTCGAAGGCGTGACCATCTACGACCAGGACATGACCTACGCAAGCGGCAGCGCCGAGTTCAAGTACCAGGAATTCCGTGATGACCGTTATGTCGCGGCCGTGCAGTTGTACAACGGCCAGGAGTCCAAGCTGTTCTACATCGTGCGTGCGGTGGCACCGGGCGAATACAGGGTGCCGGCGCCGTTGATCGAGGACATGTACCGACCCAAACTTCGCGGCGTCGGCGCAGCTTTGCCGGCGAAGATCACGGTCCGCGAACCCTGATCCCCATGGCGGCGCCGCGCTCTGACACGCGGCGCCGCACCGGGGCAGCCGGGCAAGGGAGCGGCGGGGCCTGGATCATGCCGGCAGATGCGGCGGTCTGCCGGGGCAGGGGGGCAGGGCCGGGGGCGCCTGGGGGCTGTGCCGGGGCTGTGGTTTCCGAGTTGTGTGCTGTATCAAGCAATCGTTGCAACAACGGTACAGGCGTCATGGCCAGGCGACACCGCGACTCACCGGG
>JBEIPT010000377.1:0-3888 GCA_040376895.1 Lysobacteraceae bacterium
GCATTCAGATCGGCGTCGGTCATGGCCCGCAGCACCAACGGCATACATTTGCCTCAGGGTCGGCGCAGTTCGGCGAGCAGCGGCCGAAGCTGGCGCCACACGGCACGTTTTGCGCGGGCATCCGGCAGCATTAGTGGCGCCTTCACGGTGATCACGCTGGCAGGCACCTGGGTGACCTCACCCAGCAACACGGCATAGTCCGGCCAGGCGACCGGCGCTTGCAGCAGATTTTTCTGGCCAAGGACCAGCAGGAAATCTCGCGTCAGTCCTGGCGGAACCGGTCCGGCAGCGACCAGGCCGAGTCGATGACTGCCCGCAACTTGATTGACCGCTTGCGTCTGCCTGGCAACCGGACGCGATTGCGGTGTCGCGGGCAGTACTTTAGTGGCGGGCGGCTCAGCCACTTCGACGGGTGTTGCCTGTGGTCCGCTCCGTTGTACGTACAACGGCACCCCCATCAGACTGAGCAGTCGGTTGCGGTCGGCAGGCGCCAGCATCAGGATTTCCGGTCGATCTGGATTTGCGCGAGATCACCGTGGAGCGCGGCGAAACTCTGGTCGAGCGCTTCGGCGAATGCCCTGATCGTGGCCTGGATGGATGCCGATTCTGCCGGCACGTCGGCGCCGTATTCCTCAAGCAACAAGGGAGCCTCCTGCATGGATCGTTCGACGCGGATTTCGAGGCGCACGCGCGCGATCCACTCGCCATCGATACGTACCCGCTCGAATCGTTGCACGCGCCCGGAGACGCGCAGGGCATCGAGTCCAGGTGGCAAGCGGTCGGTGATCAGCTTCGAGGTGTGGTCGGCACGCAAACGGTCGATCAGTCGGCGCTGCAGCAGCAGCGACGGTGGCTCGTCCCAGAGTTGGTAATGGTAGGCCTTGATCGAACTTTCCGGCTTCAGCGAATACAGGATGGCCTGATCGTTGTAGACGCCATCGGCACGGAACGCCGCGACCGTGATCGGGATCGGGAAGCGCGGCTCGCGGCTCGGGTCGATCACCGGGTCCGGTACGCCGGGCATACGGTAGAACGCCATGTCCGGCACCGGCGCCGACGCACAGGCGGTCAGCAACAGCAGCAATGCGAGCATGGGCAAGGCAAACACGGGCAGACGCATGGCGGGGATCAATCCTCTTCGACGATGACGTCGTCGGCCTCGGGGGTGAACAACAGGCGATTCGGATTCTTGCGGATCTCGCGCGCGAATTCGTTCAGATTGCGGCTTGAGGACTCAAGGTTGATCGTGATCGCATCAATCCGCTGGGACAGACTGCTGGTGATCTCGGCAAGATCGGCGACTGTCTCTCGCAGGCCCGGTCGATTCTCGCTGGCGATGGCATTGAGCTCGGTCAGCAACTGGTCGAGGCTGGCGCGCGTGGTCTTGAGGTCCTTTGAAATCGCGGCCGCGGCTTCCGCAGTACTGGCGAGGTCGGCGAGACTGTGGTCGATGTGCTTGCGGTTCTCCGGCTTCAGGACATCGTTGATGGCACGGCTGGCCTTGTTCAGATCCTTCAGCAGTGTCTCGGTTTCGGCGAGGATGGTCGGTGTCGAGGAATCCAGGCTTTCGCCCAGCGAATCGAGCCGGCGGTTCAGCGTATCGACCAGAGGCCGGATCCGCTCGCGCGTCAGGATGGTCGCTTCCGCGGCGAGTTCGTTGATTGCCGTGAACATGTCGCCGCCACCCATCGACTTGAGTGTGGCGCCCGGTTTCAACATGGCTGTGCTGTCGCCTTCGCGGATCGACACGGCGACATCGGCGAGCAGGCCCGAACTCAGCAATTGGGCGATGGAGTTGTCGGGGATGCCCCAGTCGTCACGGATCGACAGCGTGACGCGGTAGCGCACGCCATCGGGCTCGCGTTTCGGCTCCAGACCCTGCACGGAGCCCACGCGGTAGCCCTCGTAGAACACGGGTGCCCCGACCTTGAGGCCAGTGACGTTCTCATAGACGGCGAAATAGTCGGTTCCCCGTTCGCCCTTGCCGGTGATCGTCAACAGCAGCAGGATCAGCCCGATCAGGCTGGCCACCACAAAGCCCCCGACCAGGGTGTAATTCACGGTATCTCGTCGCATGCGTGCATTATGCCTGCGGGACGCGAGTCCGGTACACGCATTCACCCGATCAATGATCTGATTGGTGTACATTTGTGCAGTATGGCCCAGCACCCCGGCAAATCGTTTGAACCCCCGGACTACGCGGAACTGCAGTGTTTCTCGAACTTCAGTTTCCAGCGTGGGGCGTCGAGTGCGCGCGAGTTGGTGGCTCAGGCGGCCGAACTCGGGTACCGCGCCCTGGCGATCACCGACGAATGTTCGCTGGCCGGCATCGTGCGGGCCCATGAGGCGGCGCGGGAACATGGTCTGTCGTTGATCGTCGGCACCACCCTGAACACGGTCGAGGGTGATGAACTGGTCCTGCTGGTCGAATCATTGGCCGGCTACCGGCAGATGTCGCGACTGATCACCGATGCGAGGCGTCGCGCGGACAAGGGCGAGTACGAAGTTCGGCGTACCGACGTGCTGAAGCTGGGTGAAGGTCTGTTGGTGCTGTCGGTGCTGAAACCGGTCGAGGCGGCCGACGCGGCCGCATTTCGTGCCCAACTTGCGACGCAGTTCCGGGATACGTTTCGGCTCGGCCTTGCCTTGCATCGCCAGGCCGATGATTCGGTACGACTGCAACAGGCACTGGCAGTGTCGGGAAGGATGCAGGTGCCGTTGGTTGCTGTCGGCGCAGTCGAGATGCACGTCCGCAAACGTCGGCCGCTGCATGACGTGCTGACCGCGATCCGGCTGAACTGCACGGTCGCCGAAGCCGGGTTCGCGTTGCGTGCGAACGCCGAACGGGTGTTGCGGCCACGTGATGAACTGGCGGCGCTGTACCCGCCCGAGCTGCTTGATGAAACCGCCAGAATGGCCGATCGCTGTCGATTTTCGCTCGCCGAACTCAAGTATCAGTATCCGCCCGAGGTGGTGCCTCATGGTCTATCGGGATCGGCTCAATTGCGCCTGTTGACGGAGGCAGGTGCAAAACACCGGTGGCCGCAAGGCATGACGGACAGCGTGCGAACGCAGATCGAGCACGAACTCGCACTGATCGGCGAGCTCGGGTATGACTGCTATTTCCTGACGGTCCATGACCTCGTGCGCTTCGCACGGAGCCGCGGCATCCTGTGCCAGGGCCGCGGTTCGGCAGCCAACAGTGCGGTGTGCTTTTGCCTGGGTATCACGGAGGTCGATCCGGCGCGCGGCAATCTGCTGTTCGAACGGTTCATCTCGCGCGAGCGCAACGAACCGCCAGATATCGATGTCGACTTCGAACATGAGCGCCGAGAGGAAGTGATCCAGTACGTCTACGCCAAGTACGGGCGTGACCGTGCCGCACTCACCGCGACCGTGATCTGTTACCGCGCGAAGTCGGCGATCCGTGATGTGGGAAAGGCCTTGGGTCTTGCACTCGAACAGGTCGAGTCGCTGAGTTCCGCTTTGCAGTGGTGGGATGGGTTCAGTGCGGTCGAGTCGCGTCTGGTCGAACGCGGTTTTGATCCCGAGTCGACGGTGATGCGCCAGCTGTTGCACCTCGCGCGCCAACTGCTGGATTTTCCGCGGCACCTGAGCCAGCACGTCGGCGGCTTCGTGCTCACGCAGGGCAAGCTCACGCGGCTGGTGCCGGTGGAGAACGCGGCGATGAAGGACCGCTCGGTAATCCAGTGGGACAAGGACGACCTCGACGAGATGGGGCTGCTGAAGGTGGACGTGCTGGCGCTGGGCATGCTGTCGATGCTGCGCCGTGCCCTGGAACTGGTCAGCCTGCGCCACGGCAGCCAGTTCGAGATGCAGGACATCCCGCCCGACGACAAGGCCACCTACGACATGATCTGCGCGGCC
>JBEIPT010000253.1:0-5718 GCA_040376895.1 Lysobacteraceae bacterium
CAGCAGGGTGCACATCAATCCGCCCGCGTAGAACCCCGGCAGGAAATCGGCCGTGCGCAGAATATTGCGGATGAACGCAGGACCGAATGTCAGCGGCGAGCCGTCATCACGCAACACTCGGATGCCCAGTGCCCGCTTGCCGGGCGTCGCACCATCCCATCGTGCCTCAAGGACTGCTGGCACGATCCACTCAAGGATGAACAAGGTAATCAGGATCAGGCCCGATGCAAATCCGCCGCCGAGCAGGCCAAAGACGAATGCCAATACGACAAACGCACCCAACCGCCAGGCAAAATCGATCAGCCAGGCCAGCGCACGCGGCACCGGCCCGGCCAAGCGCAGACTGAGTTCAATGCCTTCCGGAGTGGCGATCCGGTACGAAGTGTCGAGCATCAGTCGCCGTAGAAAATTTCGCGATAGGCGCTGTAGCTGGCGCAAATCATGACCGGCATCGCCACGATCAGTCCAAGTCCGCAGGGTATGTAGGCCACCAGCACGATGAAGAAAGCCATCAACAGGAACAGCAGATAGCCGCCAAAATTGTTACGGCCAGCGCGCCAGCTGAGCTTGATCGCGTCCATGGCCTGCATGTTGTTCATCGCCACCAGCATCGGGGCAAACCAGAACGCCATATTGATCACGACACCACACGCGATCGCGAACAGGCCGATCAGCGCAAAAACGACGATCGCCACCACGCCCATCGCGGAACTGGCAGATTCAGACTGACCTGTAAAGGCGCCGAACCCGATGGTGGCACCGACGGCAATGGCGATCAGGACGATCAATACGATCGAGAACACCATCGACACGGCCATGTTGAACACGCCGACCAGAGCCAACTGACCGACATTGGACTTGAACCCGTCGAACAGTTGCCCGAATTCGAGCGATTCGCCGCGGTTGACGCGGTCCGCGGCCATATAGAAACCGGCGAGCAGGATCGGACCTGCGATGACCATCCCCAACTGGACCACCATCTGGACCAGCGAACCGAGGATCGGGATCATCGCGACAACAATCAACACGAGCAGGGCCAGCAGAGCCGCACCGCCCAGCAACACCCACGGCGTCGGCACGCGCATGAACAGCGCCCAGCCTTTGGAAACCCAGGACATGGCAGCGCCAGCGCCACGGGCCATCGGTTCGGCGAGGAATCCCGTATCCACTGAGTTCGGCTGATCTAGCCGTGCCTGCGGCGCAGCGTACAAGTTGTCGGTCATGCTGGAATCCCCATGTAGGTGGTTGGATCAAAACTGTGATGCATTGTAACGGACTATCCCGCGACTGGCCCTGCTGGATCCAGCCTGCCGCCGGTTGCCCTCCGATAAAGACTCAATCCCCGTAGAAGATCTCGCGGTAGGCCACGTAAGAACTGGTGCACATCACCGGAAACAGGACCAAAAGGCCCAGACCGAGCGTGAAGATGGAGATCACCATCAGCAACATCGCCACCAACCCGAAGACAAAACACGCACCGAAGCTGCGGATACCACCCTGATAACTGAGCTTGACCGCAGCGACCGCCTCGAGGTTGTTGATGGCCACGATCATCGGCGCGAACCATGTTGCCATCGCAATCAGAAAGCTGCCGGCCATGGCCAACAGACCCAGCAATGCAAGCAGGACAATGCTTCCCGCACCAATATCCGGCTTGTCGCCACCGGAGGTGAACATGCTGAAGCCGAATACCAGCAGGAATGGCACGATCAACGCGATCACCAGTACCAGTTGCATCACGAATCCGATCAGGCCGATCATCGCCAATTGCCCGGCGTTGCGTGAGAACCCCTCGAACATCTGGCCGACGGCGATGTCCTCACCGAAGTTCAGTTTGTCGGCACCGAGGTACAAACCTGCCAAAACCATCGGCAGCAGGATCTGGATGATCAGGCCGCCCATAGGAATGAACGAAACCATCAGATAACAGGCGAAGAAGATCAGCGCCATCAGGACCCAGGCACCTGGCGCCTGCATGAACAGCGTCCAGCCCTTCGACAACCAATTGAACGCTGCACCAATTTCTCGCGCCTGCGGCGTGTCGAGCAGATCGCCGTTGATGTGAGTCGTCACTTCGACCTGGGATTGCGGCGCGGCATAGGGATTCTGATTCATGCGATCTGGACTCTGCTGAAAAAGGACGGACGCACGCGTCCATTAAAGAGGGAAACTCAGTTCGAGGCAAAAAACGCACGGAACCGCGGAGAAAAATATTGGGTATCAGGCTGCAACCCGGCCATCGCCTGTTTTGCGGCCCGGACTTCCTGCTGCGCCTGGCTGCGAAGGGTATCGCGCTGAGCACTGCCGATTTCCGACAGCGCAAACAGACTCGCCGCACGAATCAGATGCAGGTGCGCCTTGGCCTTGCCGGTGACGCCATTCGTGCTGGCCCGGGTAGCAGCCGAGAACCGGCCTGCCAGATAGTCACCGAGCGCCTGCGTCAGAGCGGCGGGGACTGCGGTCGCTGTGGGCTGGTTCGGAGTTGGAGCCGGGATGGACGGTGCCGGTTTCGGAACGACGGGCGGTGGCGTCGGCTTGGTCGGCGGCGGGTCATTCGTCACGACCGGCTTCGGCGGCTGGCCGAGCGGCGCGGTCATCGGATTCGGTTCGGGCGTCGCGACCGCACGGCATTTTTCACGCGCGTCGTCGGCAATCCCTTTCATGTCCGGGACCTGCGCGATGACCGCTGCAGCCTGCGGATCATTGAACCAACGCATCGCTTCGGCACACTGATTGGTCCGGAACGCTGCCAACCCCAGGTAATACTGCGGCACATACGGTGCAAACCGCTGACCGTAGAGCCGCACTCGGGCAGCCGGTGTCGTCGATCCGGACATGGCTTCCTGCATGTACCGATCGACTTCAGCCCAGTTGCCATCAGCAGCCGCTTCCTGACCGCGAGCGTAGTCCTGCTTGTAGTCCGCACGCGCCTGACCGCCAGCCACCAGAAGGGCTGCGGCAATCAGAACGAAACGAACATCAAAGCCCGGCACGGCGCAGATACTCCTCTTTGCTCAGCGCAGGGAAATTGGCGACCACCTGAGTTTCGGATTTCGGCTTCAGTTCGCCGACTTGGGTAATCGTACGGGCCGACGGATGCTTGAAGGTGACCCGGTACACGCCGGCCGGCACGTTCAGCACCATGGGCGTGCTTCGGTCGGTCGGCAAGGTCACTGGCTGGGAACTGACGCTGTTGACGACACTCTCGACTTCGCCCCAGGGAGCGGCGACCAGGATCAATCGACCGGCGCTCTCGACAAGGCGCCGTTGCTCGTCGGCGGCCAATCGACTCTTGATCTCGGCAAACTGCACCCGCACACCCGCCACGGCCGGATCATTCGCGAACTGCTCGGCATAGGTTCCGAGCAGTCGCTCGAACACCACAAACTCTTTGCCGGACGCAGCAGATTGGGCAGCCCCCAGCAGTGCGTCCAGCAGGCGTTTGCGTGCGGTCAACGCATCCACGTCACGAGGATTGGCTGAAAGCAACTGGCCGATCGAACCCATGGCCCGTTCGACATCGGCCGGCACCAAGGGCTGCGCCGCGGCAATGCCGAAGACAGCTTCAATCTGCTGGCCCCGCTTTTCCTGCTTCGCACGATTGTCGATTTGGGTAGCCACTTCACCTACCAGAGTCCGCAAGCCGGCATCGGCTGGATGGGCGGCGCTGGCTTCGCGAACCAGCCGATCGGCTGCGACAAAATCATCTGCGACCAACAATGCGCGAATCTTGGCTGCCGATGTGACCGGCAGGTCAGCCAGCAGCTTTTTCGCTTCCGCGTTGTTTGGATCGAGCTTGAGTGCCGCGTTGGCCAGGTCCCGGGCATTGTTGCCGGGCGGCGAATACAAAGCTCCGTCGAGCACGGCATTCTGCGCATCGGCCAGCGCCTGCGCCAGTTTGCGTTCGGATTCCCCGAGCTGACCTTCAGCGCTCTGTTTCAGCGCCCGGGCCTCCGCATTGGCGGCATCAATGGCGAGTGCCGCATCGGCCTGGCGCACGGCGCTGGCAGCACGACTGCTGTCCAGATCCTTGCGGCCGGCGCGATTGAGTGCCGAAACGAGATCGGCACGGCGCTGGGCCAGTCCGGCATGTTTCGCATCCAGCGCTTCGGCATCCCGCAGACTTTCCAATGCGGAATCGCCAGCAGGCGCCAACAATTTGCCTGCCCGCAACTGCGCTTCCAGTCGGGCATAGATCTGGTTCATTC
This sequence comes from Lysobacteraceae bacterium, assembly GCA_040376895.1. GTDB lineage: Bacteria > Pseudomonadota > Gammaproteobacteria > Xanthomonadales > Ahniellaceae > Ahniella. Next base: position 4,209 of record JBEIPT010000253.1, read on the forward strand.
GCCCGTCGAGTTCGCGAGCACTCCGCACCCGGTCCAGTTCAGCGCTCAACGCGCGCCAATCCGGATCGTTGCCGAGGTCGGATTCCAGTTGTTTGAGTTTGGCCTCGGCGCTGTCCAGATCGGCCCGGGCGAGATCGGCCCGAATCGGATCCAGCACGCGGCTGAGCAATCGACTTCGGAACTTCTTGACCTCGGGATGTGCCGGCGCCAGAAGCTGCGCACTGTTCAACAACGCATAGGCACTGCCGGCACCAAACTGCCGACCGGCGGCAAGTGCCGCTTCGGCTTCACTCAGCAAACGCTTGATTTCCGCGGCATTGGCCTTGGCCGATTGTGCGTCGGCAATGGTCTTCTGCAGTGCCAGGACTTCCGGGCGATCCGGGGCCAGATCGGAGGCGAAGTTCTGCATGATCATCGCGCGGTTGAAGTCTTCTGCCGTCACCGATGCCTGACCGGCCGCCAGCAGCGCTGCAACGAGTGCATCCTGTCGTTTGCTGGTACCGCTGTAATTCGGTGCCAGTTCCTTGACTTCATTGAGGGTATCGAACGCGTTGTCGCCCAGAGGCGGCGGTGCCAGCTTGCTGCTGGCGATCTGGCTGTCGACGACAGCCAAAAGACCATCAGCGCGGCTCTTGATCTTGGGATCGATTTCCGGGGCCCCGCGCATTGCCCACCAGATTCCGACCGTGATCAGCGCAACCAGCAGGAAGCCGATACCCGCAAACAACGGCATCCGCGACCGCGGAGGCCGTATGTCGGCACTCGGCATGTACTGCTGCGGGACTGGCGTCGGCGTCGGTGCGGGTGCCGCCGGCATACTCGGGCTCGACCGCTCGCCGGTCCGCCCGGTGGCCTGCGCCCCAAGCTGCGTGGGCAAATTGGAGCCTGGGGTCGGGAGTCGGCCGGACGGCTGCGCTGCCTGGCCGGTGCGGCGCACGCCCAGTGGCTGCTGCAGGTCGCCTGCGGTCTGCGAACTGATCGAGAAGCCCAGCGCACGCAACTGCTCGGACGAACTCTGGTTCGGATCGGCCTGCAGCCGCGCCCACAGAGTTTCGTTCGCGATCACGACCGCCTTCAGCGCCTTCGTGAATTCCTTGAGGTTCGCGAATCGCTCGTCACGGTTCTTCGCAAGCATCCGGTCGATGATCGACTGGAACTCGCCGAATGCGACAGGCAATGGCGGCGGTGCCGTGGTCAGGTGCGCCATCAGCACGGCGATCGGTGTATCACCCCCGAACGGTGCGTTGCCGGTGAGCAATTCGTAGAACATGATGCCCAGGCTGTACAGGTCGGACCGACCATCGACCTCGAGCGCGTTGATTTGCTCGGGGCTCATGTAGGTCGGCGTTCCGACCAGCATGCCGGTCTGGGTCAGGCGGGTCTGCTGCGCATCCTGTTGCCGGGCGATGCCAAAGTCGGTGAGCACCGGCGTCGACTCGTCGCGGAACATGATGTTGGACGGTTTCAGGTCACGATGGATGACCCCGTGGTCGTGCGCGAACTGCAGCGC
>JBEIPT010000499.1:0-2602 GCA_040376895.1 Lysobacteraceae bacterium
ATGTGCTTGGGGTCGTAGTAATGACCGAACGAAAAAGTGTGCTGCGAATCGAGCCAATCAAAACGGGCGCGACCGCGGTCGGATGCCGGGCGAAGGGTGAGCATGAGGGCCTCAGGCGATCGTGCAGGCTTCGGCGAACGACAAGCGCGGACTGCGTGGATACAACTTGCTGTCGTCGCCATAGCCGAGATTGACGATGAAGTTGCTCCGCACCTTTGTGCCGGCGAAGAACGCCGCGTCGACTCTTGCCGCATCGAATCCGGACATCGGGCCACAATCGAGACCCAGAGCGCGAGCCGCGATCATCAGATAGGCACCCTGCAGACTGGCGTTGCGGAGCGCCACAGGCAGGATCTGTTCGTCATTCATCCAGTCGAACCAGGACTTTGCGGTCGGCGCGACCGGGAACAGCTTGGGCAGGTGGTCGTAAAACGCCAGGTCCATGCCAATGATCGCCGTGGCGGGAGCGGCCATGGTTTTGGGTTTGTTGCCATCATCCATGCATGCGTCGAGTTTGGCCTTGGCTTCCTTCGATTTCACAAAGACGATCCGAGCCGGCGAGTTGTTTGCTGCGGTCGGGCCCATCCGTGCGAGGTTCCAGACCTCTTCCAGCAGAGCGTCCGGCACGTCGCGGTCCAGCCAGGGGTTTGGATTGGCATTGTGTGTGCGGGCTTCCAAAAACAGCTGGTTCAGGGCATCTTGTGACAAAGGCATGTGGCGCATGAGCGGACTCCGGATCAGTGATCGTAAGCAGCTATTGTCCTGCAAGCAGTGCGCGCTGAATACGCGCATTCCTGCAAGCCGGTCTTGCATTTTGGCCGAGGGATGGTTTTGTGATGTCGATGCCGCGTGAACCCATGGTGTGGGCCGTGAGTGATGGTCGGGCAGGGAATGCCCGCCAGGCGGAAGCTTTGGCCCACGCCATCGGTGGGCAAGTGAATCCTCTGCGGATCGAGCCCCGGGCACCGTGGCGATGGGTATCGCCGCACCACTTGCCGGGGAGTGATCACCACTTGCGCACCCTGTTCGGGTCGAAACTCGACGAGGCACGACCCGACTTGATTGTCGGTTGTGGTCGACAGGCTTCCTGGATGTTGCGCGGACTGAAGCGCCAGTGGCCCACCACGTTTACTGTCCAGATTCTCGATCCGCGGGCGTGCCGCAACGATTTCGACGTGATCGTCTGCCCGGAGCACGATGGGCTGAGTGGCCCCAATGTCCTCGTCAGTGTTACCGCGATGCATGAGATCGACGATCCCTGGCTCGCCGACGCCCGGTGTCGATTCCCGGAGCTTCTGGCGCTGCCAAGGCCCATCTGTGCGGTGCTGGTGGGTGGCGAATCGCCGATGCTGCCGCTTGACGAGGCTTCGCTGAAGCACCTTTTTGCGCGAATCGATCACTTGCCGCACCAGGCCTTCGGCACGGTGCTGTTGACCACGTCACGGCGCACGCCGAGCTCGGCCACGACGATCATCCGGCGCCTTCTCGAAGGCCGCCGACATGTGTTCTGGCAACCCGGCAACGCAGGCGAAAACCCTTATCCGGGATTCCTGGCGGTCGCCGATCGCTTGGTCGTCACGCCTGATTCGGTGAACATGCTGAGTGAAGCTGTTGCCGTCGGCGTACCCGTCTATACGCTGATCGAACGACCGCCGACCGGGAAGCTGGCAGCGTTTCATCAGGCCATGACTGCCCGGGGGCTGGTGCATCAACTGGGCCAGGCAGCCTGGCCGCGCCCGCCCTTGCGCGAGACGGCCAATATCGCGTCACGCATCCGAGAGCGCTGGCAAGCGAGCGCCTGACCGGAAATGTGCGCAGCCCGTACACAAAACCTCGACTTGCGCCCCATGGCACCTCCGGATTGAATAGGGGCATGACCCACCAAGTTCGCATTGAGCCCTCCGGGCACACGTTCAGTTGCTCCGGCCAAACGACTCTGCTCGAAGCGGCGCGTTCGCAGGGCCTTGCGCTGCCCTATTCCTGTCTCGGCGGCGTTTGTGGGTCGTGCAAGGCACGATTGCTCGAGGGTGAAGTTCAGTATCCGCACCAGCCGCCGACTGCATTGGCACATTCGACCGATGCAGGTGCGATCCTGTTGTGCCAGGCAGTTGCAACCAGTGATCTGCGCATCGCTGCTCGGGAAGTGCCTACCGTCGCCGACATGCCGCGACGTGTGCAAGCCGTAAAGCTCGTCGAGAAGTCGCTGGTTGCACCGGACGTGATGATGCTTCGACTCAAGCCACCGCGGGAGCAGCCGCTTCGATGGTTGGCCGGTCAGTATCTGGACGTGCTGCTGCCCGAGGGCAAACGACGCTCCTTCTCGATCGCCAATGCGCCAGAACATGAACTGGCCGATCACGCGATCGAATTGCACGTGCGACGAGTCTCCGGCGGCGGGTTCACGGAACACGTATTCACTGATCTGGCGGTTGGCGCCGTGATGCGCATCGAAGCCCCCCTGGGCACGTTTGTCCCGCGCGAAGATTCCGACCGGCCGATGATCTTCATGGCCGGCGGCACGGGCTTTGCGCCGATCAAGGCAATCATCGAACACTTCATGGCACTGGGATCGGCGCGCCCGATGGACTTTTACTGGGGTGCG
>JBEIPT010000350.1:0-4078 GCA_040376895.1 Lysobacteraceae bacterium
CCATGCCATCGAGGTCCGCTTCGGTCAGGTCGGGCGCGATCTTGACGAGCACCGGGACGCGTTTGCCGTGTTTGCCGTGATTCGCCTCGCGAGCATTGACGAGAGTTGCCACCAGACGACGCAGTGCGTCTTCGTTCTGCAGATCCCGCAATCCTTGGGTATTCGGCGAGGAAATGTTGACCGTAATGTAATCGGCGCGGGCATACACCTTGTTCAGGCCGATCAGATAATCGTCGACGGCGTGTTCGTTCGGAGTGTCCTTGTTCTTGCCGATGTTGATGCCGAGCGGGCCTTTGAAGCGTACGCGCTCCAGATTGCGGAGCAGGGCATCAACCCCTTCGTTGTTGAATCCCAGGCGATTGATCACTGCCTGGTGTTCGGGCAGCCGAAACATGCGCGGCTTGGGATTGCCGGGTTGGGCCTTGGGTGTCGTCGTGCCGACTTCGATGAAGCCGAAGCCCAATGCCGCCAGCGCGTCCACATGTTGGCCGTTCTTGTCGAGTCCGGCGGCGAGGCCTACGGGATTGTCGAATTGCAAACCGAAGACCGATACCGGTAGCGGTTTGGGGCGCGACGCCATCAGCGGATTCAGGCCGGTGCGATAAGCCGTTTCGATGGCGCGCAATCCGACGCCGTGTGCGGTTTCGGCATCGAGGGCAAACAGCAGTGGGCGCGCGAGGCCGTACATGTCAGTGCCCGGCCGTGGCGAGGATCCCTGCGAAGAACACCAGGATCACCGCATATCCGATGATCATCAGGAACGCCAGAATCAGGTGGCTCCAACCGAGGATGAGTCCGACCAACGCCATGCCGTCACCGTCGATGGTGCCGCCACTGCCCCGAATCTCGGCGCGCGCCAGGTGGCCGAGGAATACAGCCACGATGGCGCAGAGGATCGGGCAGGCCATCCAGCCGAGGATGCCGAAAACCAGACTGAGAATGGCTTTCTGGTTCGTGGGTCTGGCTACCTGCCCGGGATTGGTCATGGTCGTCCTCAGAAGTCGAACTTGATGCCCTGAGCGAGCGGCAACGCGTCGGAGTAGTTGATGGTGTTGGTCTGGCGACGCATGTACGCCTGCCATGCCGTCGAGCCGGATTCACGGCCACCGCCGGTTTCCTTTTCACCACCGAATGCACCGCCGATTTCGGCGCCGCTGGTGCCGATGTTCACGTTCGCAATGCCGCAATCCGAACCGGCGGCCGACAGGAATGCTTCCGCAGCCTTGACGTTCTGCGTGAAGATCGACGACGACAGACCCTGCGGCACACCGTTCTGCATGGCCACGGCTTCGTCGAAGGTCTTGAACGGCATCACGTACAGGATCGGTGCAAACGTTTCCGACTGCACGACGTCGTCGCTGTTCTTCAGATTGGTGACGATCGTCGGCAACACGAAGTTGCCCGGACGGTTGACCTTGGCGCCACCACACTCGATCGTACCGCCCAGTTCCTTCGCGCGGGCCACGGCCTTCAGGAATCCCGACACGGCGGCATCGCTGTTGAGCGGGCCGAGCAGCGTGGACGGATCGGTCGGATCGCCAATGCGGCTTTCCACCTGGGCATAGGCCTTCTTCAGCGTGGCCAGCACGTCGCTGTAGATCGAATCATGCACGAACAGGCGACGCGTGGTGGTACAGCGCTGGCCGGCCGTGCCGACTGCACCGAAGACGATGGCCGGAATGGCGATTTTCAGGTCAGCCGTTTCGTCGACGATGATCGAGTTGTTGCCACCCAGTTCGAGCAGGCTGCGACCCATACGCTGGGCAACGCGTTCGCCGACGAGGCGGCCGACGGCGGTCGAACCGGTGAAGCTGATCAGCCCGACGCGGTGGTCGTCGACGAACTTCTGCGCAATGGCCGTGCCGGCGTCGTTGTAAAGGAAGAACAAGTCGGGGAAGCCGGCTTTGCGCAAGGCTTCGTTGCAGATCTTCATCGAAGCAACGGCGCACAGAGGGGTCTTCGGGCTCGGTTTCCAGATCGAGATGTCACCGCAGATCGCCGCGATGAACGAATTCCACGCCCACACGGCAACCGGGAAATTGAACGCCGAGATGATGCCGACCAGACCAAGCGGATGCCATTGTTCGTACATGCGGTGACCCGGACGCTCGGAGTGCATGGTGTAGCCGTAGAGCATGCGGCTCTGACCGACCGCGAAGTCGGCGATGTCGATCATTTCCTGGACTTCGCCGTCACCTTCGGCCTTGATCTTGCCCATTTCGAGCGCGACCAGCGAACCGAGGGCGTCCTTGTGCTGGCGCAATGCCTCACCACAAAGACGGATGGCTTCGCCGCGCTTCGGTGCCGGCGTCGTGCGCCAGATCTTGAAGGCGGCCTGTGCGCGCTCGACGATGGTTTCGTAGTCGGACAAGGAGCTGGCATGGACGCGCGCAATCACTTCGCCGGTGGCCGGGTTGACCGGCTCGAGCACGCCGGCGTCCTGGGTTTTGGCCCACTCGCCATTGCCAAGATACGTGCCGGAATTGTCAGCGCCCAGGCCGAGCGACTTCAGGATGGATTGATGCGACATGGATCACCTCACGGGAAAATTAGCCGGCGATTGTAGCCGAGCAGGCCTTTCCCGTTCAGGGAGGAATTCGGGCGGGTGGCCGAACCCTTCCCTATGCGGTGATTTCAGCGTGGACCGTGTTGGATTCCTGCACCAGTTCGAGCGGGCGGATGCCGAGCTTCGTGAACAGCTCGCGGTCGGCGTCGGCTTCGGGGTTTGGGGTGGTCAGCAACTTTTCGCCGTAGAAAATGGAGTTGGCACCAGCCAGGAAACACAGCGACTGCAGTTCCTCGCTCATGGTTTCGCGGCCGGCCGACAGTCGCACCATGGATTTGGGCATCATGATGCGCGCGACGGCAATCGTGCGCACGAACTCGAACGCGTCGAGCTCGGCTTCCTGGGCCAGCGGCGTGCCGGCGACGCGCACCAATCGATTGATCGGAACGCTGTCCGGATGTGCCGGCAAGTTGGCCAGGGCAATCAGCAAACCGGCGCGATCGGCCTGGGATTCGCCCATGCCGACGATGCCGCCGCAGCAGGTTTTCATGCCGACATCGCGGACATGTTCGAGAGTATCCAGCCGATCCTGGTAACAGCGGGTGCTGATGATTTCGCCGTAGAACTCGGGCGAGGTATCCAGATTGTGGTTGTAGTAGTCGAGGCCGGCGTTCTTGAGGCTTTGTGCCTGCTCGCGGCTGAGCATGCCAAGCGTCGCGCAGGTTTCGAGCCCCATCGACTTCACTTCGCGCACCATCGCCGCCACCGGTTCGATGTCCTTGTCACGTGGAGACCGCCACGCAGCACCCATGCAGAATCGTGTCGCACCGCTGGCCTTGGCTTCACGTGCCTTCTCGATCACGGCCGCCAGCGGCATCAGACGTTCGGCTTTCAGGCCGGTGTCATAACGTGCGCTCTGCGGACAGTAGGCGCAGTCTTCCGGGCAGGCACCAGTCTTGATCGACAACAGCGTCGAGACCTGGACTTCGTTCGGATCAAAATACGACCGGTGGATCGACTGTGCCCGGAACAGCAGGTCGCTGAAGGGCAGGGCAAACAGCGCGAGCACTTCTTCGCGGGTCCAGTCGTGGCGGAACTTGGCTGTCATGTTGGAACGATCCCGGGTCAACAAAGGCGGAAGTCTGGGCAGGCCCGGGCCGGCTGTCAAACTGAGGGTCATTTCAAACGCTCATTGGGTTCGGGCCGAGCGCGCGCAAAGGGCTGTTGCCGACCGGCAAATTCTGCGAGCCTTCTCACCATGCCCGTTTCCTCTCCGTCGTTTTCCGAGCGCTGTCGCGCCCTGTTGGCCCGCTTGCTGCCGTCCAGTTGCCTGCTGTGCGACGCGGCTTCGGCACGGGGCGACGGCGTGTGTGCCGACTGTGCTGCCGACTTGCCGGGCAATTGGCCCGCGTGTCCCCGCTGTGCGCAGTTGCTGCCGGTGGCGGCCATTTGTGGGCGCTGTCTGCGGCGCCCGCCACCATTTGACGCATGTGTGGCCGCGCTGCGTTACGAGTGGCCGGGCAACGAGTTGGTGTCTCGACTCAAGTTCCATGCCGACTTGCCGATCCTGCG
>JBEIPT010000497.1:0-2611 GCA_040376895.1 Lysobacteraceae bacterium
CAATAATACTTGAGGCTTCAGGTGTTTTGCTTCCGTCATATATTTATCCGCAACATTCCATGTTCTACGAAATAACTTGCCACAGGGTACGCAGCTAATTAGTTCATGAACTAATTCGGAGAAGATAAATAGATTCAGCATAAAACCACATGATTGAGGTGTTTTTGATCCGGACCCGAGATAAGACTATCTGATCGCTTGGGGGCAATAGGACATGTGGGGACTATTGGGATCTCGGGCCACCTGGGATAAGTGTGGGGTACTGTTAATGATTCCTTTACGTCGGTTTTGGCGTTCTATGATTCTTAGAAGTCTCAATCCGGTCAAGTCGCGTAAGCGACGACGGGGTGCGAGATCGTTGACTACGGAGTCACTGGAAAGGCGCGAGGTGCTGTCGGCGAGCAGTTTTACCATCAATACTGCCGACCTCCAGTACATTATGAAGCAGATCGTAATCGCCGAAGACGCGTCAGAAGGCTATACACCAGACACACCGACCAAGTCGATTACTCAATCGATCATGGACACATATGGTATGACCGCTGCGGATGCGCAGATGGCACCGTATGGCCTGCGTACGGTCGATGGCCGTGACAACAGTCTGGTCCCTGGCCAGAGAGACTTTGGTGCGGCGGACACGATGTTCCTGCGCTTGACGGATCCGTCGTACACCAACGAACGCGATGAAGTCCCGTTTGCCAACGGCACCATCACTAATACGGACTACGCCCTGACTGGGAACGTTGTCGATTCCGATCCGCGTATCATTTCCAATCTAATCAGCGATATGTCGATCAACAATCCGGCAGCGCTTCAGGCTTATTTCAGTAACCCATTGGCGCTCGATCAGTTTGCTGAAGATCATCCCCTGGATCCGGCAGACCCGTCTTTGGGTTCTTTTGAGCCTGTCCGACCGGGTGTACCCTTCAACGCGGCTACTCAGCTCCCTGTCACGACCGATGATCTGCAGACGATTCCAAATCAGTCGCCTGATATTGGCCTGTCGCCTGGCTTCAATAGCTGGATGACCTACTTCGGCCAGTTCTTTGACCATGGTTTGGACCTGGTCAATAAGGGCGGCAATGGCACGGTGTTCATTCCGCTGAAGCCGGACGATCCGTTGATCGCCGGGGCAGACGGACAAATGGGGACCGGCGATGATCTTCCACCTCAGCTTCGGTTCATGGCTTTGACACGGGCCACGCCCATCACCGTCGATGGCGTGACCGGGACACAGAACGCGACGACCTCATTTATCGACCAGAACCAGACCTACACTTCGCATCCCTCGCACCAGGTGTTCCTGCGAGAATACGCGACGGTCGCTGGAAGAACGGTCAGTACTGGCAACCTCCTCGACGGAGCGATCGCCGGGACAATTGCCACCTGGGCCGATGTCAAGGCGCAAGCCCTGCAGCACCTTGGTATCCTGTTGACCGATTTCGACGTCCATAACGTGCCGGAACTCCGCACGGACGAGTATGGCAAGTTCATTCCGGATCCAGCAACCGGCTACGCGCAAGTGATCATCGGCGCCGGTGCAGATGGTATCGTCAATACCTCCGACGACATCGTGATTTCTGGAACCCCGACAAACCCAGTGAACCCTGCGGCGGATGGCGCCCTGCGCACCAACCACGCTTTCCTGCATGACATCGCGCACCATGCGTCGCCGGGGATGTATGATACTAACGCCGATCGAGTTCCCGATACAAACCAGACGCCGGATGCGGACAACCTGGTAGTGGACGACGGTAGTTCCGCCACCTACGACAATGAAATGCTCGATTCACACTTCGTCACAGGCGACGGACGCGGCAACGAGAATATCGCGTTGACTTCGGTCCACAGCGTTTTTCACTCGGAGCACAACCGCATAGTCCAGGCGGACAAGTTGACGATCTTGCGCAGCGGCGACATGGCCTTCATCAATCAGTGGTTGCTGACCGACCTTACCGCTGCCGAAGTCGCAGCGATTCCCACGGAATTGACGGCACTTACGAGCTACGCCGGCACGCTCAATTGGGAGGGCGAGCGTCTGTTCCAGGCCGCGCGATTCACCACTGAAATGCAGTACCAGCACCTGGTGTTTGAAGAGTTCGCACGCCGCATACAACCGATGGTCGATCCCTTCGTCTTCAATAGCACCCCTGAACTTAATCCGGCGATTACGGCCGAGTTTGCGCATACCGTCTACCGCTTTGGCCACTCGATGCTGACTGGCACCGTCGATCGATTGGACAACAATCTGGAGCTGCTGAACGGAGACACTTCGCAAAAGACACTGTTGGCGGTGTTCCTGAACCCGCAGGCCTACCTTGGCAGCGGCATTGACGCGGCAGAGATCAACGCCAACATCATCCGCGGCCTGCGCGATGCACGCGAGATCGCGCTCACCCTCGGCCAAAGCTCAGACGCCGCAGACTTCCAGAACCGCGAGAACGGCCTGCTGCCAGGCTTCTATGGCAAGCTCGACTGGGACGGCGAGAACACCGACATCTCCCTGCTGGGCATCACCTACCCCTTCGAGGTCGTGCCTCCCAACGACGCGCGGGCATCGCGCGTTGTTGACCGCATCAACGGCGTCCGCACACGCTTGAACAACGCCGAG
>JBEIPT010000106.1:0-10441 GCA_040376895.1 Lysobacteraceae bacterium
CGCATCGCGGCTGAAGCCGCTCCCACAGCTCTTGCCATTTGGCATTGAGTTCGCGACAGGCCGGCACAGTCAGAGCTGTCACGCGCGTACGGGTTGCCCGAATCGCGGTTGCTGCAAACACCTAAGATGTCATTTTGATCAATGACTTACCCTATGTCGTCATGGAGAGGCCCGCCTGCGGGCCGCGGCAATCTCGGGCCGCGGCAATCTCTGGCTGGCGACTGGGCGATAGGCAAGCACGAGATCGCCGCGTCGCTGCGCTCCCCGCAATGACAGCTGAAGAGCGCGGAGTCGTCAGTGCGAAGCCCGCGTGCGGTTCAGGCGTTATCCTGCGTTTGGGTGTGTAGGCAGGAGCATTCTCATGGCACATGAATCCGGTTTTTGTTCGCGCGGCCGCTGGGCAGTGGCGCTTTCGTTGGCGTTTCTGGCGGTTCCTGGCTGGGCGCTGCCCGTTCCGAGGTTTCCTGCCGGCGCGGTCTGGTATCAGGACATCAGTGCGTCTGCCTTGCATCCCGACTCGGCATCGATGATTTCGACGCTGAACGGTCTTGGCGGTGCCAACTGCGGGTTCGGCTTTTGCCGGATGCAGATCGATTTCTCCAATCACGTCGTTCATGCGCCGCCCGGCACATCAACGCTGCCGATTGCCGACCATGCCAGCTACGGCTATTTCAGCCCGGATTGTGACGCGACCGGCTCTGTACCGGTGCCGGCGAACGGCGCCATCGAAGGCACCACCGGGTACGACTGCGACAACGACAACGAAGACTGTCACCTGCTGATCGTGCAGGGCTCGATGCTGTACGAGTTGTATTCAACTGACCGGAACGATACGCAAACCGCGCTGAATACGTTGTGCCTCGCGACCTGGCGACTGGATGTGGTCTATCCGCCCGAAGGCCGGGGTGACCATTGCACCAGCGCCGATGCGGCCGGTTTTCCGATGGCGCCGCTGTTGTTCAATGCCGACGAGGTTGCGGCCGCGATCCCGGGCAACGGCGATCTCGGGCATGCCATTCGCTTCATCCTGCCGAACGATCGAATGGCCAATGATGTCTCGCTTGGCGGTGTCTCCGGCCGGCTGTATGTGCGGCCGGCAACCCATGCGGGCGCACCATCCGGACCCGTGGGCAGTGTTCCCTATGGATCGCGTCTCCGATTGCGCGCCGATTTCCCGCTGACGAACTACAGCGCCGGCGCGCAGGTCATCCTGCGGACCCTGAAGAAGTACGGCATGGTGCTGGCCGATGGCGGCAGCGTCGCGTTGACTGCAGAAAGTGACCGGTACACCACGAACACATGGGCCTCGGTCGGCGTCAACTCGCGAACATTCGACCTGACCGCCGGCGCGACAAAAGTGCAGGTCAGCGACTTCCAGATCATCGACACTGGGCCACGAATCGCCGAGACCTATGATTGCGTGCCGACGGTGTTGCCGACCGGGCTGCTGTTCGCGAACGGCTTCGAATAAAGGCCCGTTGCTGCTGGCACTGTGTGATCCGAGGCCCCGCTTGACCGGAGGGCCGGAATTTCGATGCAGGATTGTCCTGCGTTCGTTGTCTTCAGCATCAGATTTCGAAGCGTGCAGTCGGCCTTTTTTCGTCATTCCGGCCGGGGCGGGTTGGTCGGAGCCCATTTCACGGTATTTCATGATCGCTGGCCTGTGCGTATTACGCGTAGTAGCCACAGAGCCCTTGCGAGTAATACAAGTCATGATCCCATTCCGCCATCTGCCGACGTTCACCGCCGGCTTCCTGCTCCTTGTGGGTCAATGGGCGTCTGCCCAGTCTGTGGCGCTCAGTCTGGCTTCCGCCGATAGTCGCTTGACAGACAAAATCGAGAAGTCCACGACGCCGGTCCCAACCGGTTATGTCATCACGCTTCGCGAGCCTTCCGTGCTGGCGTTCGAGGATACCCGGCAGCTTTCGACCCGGGCCAAGGCACTGAACCTTCGGCCGACGGCGCCGCGTTCGGAATCGGGGCGCTTCGACCCGGCGACGACGGCAGTGCGTGCCTACCGCGACTACTTGCGTCGTCGTCAGGACGAGGTCATCGCCGAACTCGCGCCGATTGCCGGCAAGTCGCTCGCACCGGTGCATCGCTGGTCCCTGGTCGGTAACGGTTTTTCGCTGCGCATCGGCGCGGCCGAAGCGGCGCGGATCGCGAAACACCCGGATGTGCGTTCGGTGACCAAGGATTCGCCACGGATCCTGGACGATTTCGCAACACCACAGACAGTCGGCGCAGATCCAGTCTGGTTCGGCGGACTGCCCGGCGTGCTCGCCAGCAAGGGCGAAGGGGTCGTGGTCGGTGTCATCGATACCGGCATCCATGCAGGCCATCCTGCATTTGCGGAGGTGGCGAGCGACGGTTACCGCCACCAGAACCCGCGCGACCAACGTTTTGGCCTGTGCCGGACCACTGCAGCGGCGCTGTGCAACAACAAGCTGATCGGCATCTATGATTTTGGCGCGCCGTTCGCCGCTGCGCCCGGTGGTGACGAAAGTGGCCATGGCACAGCCGTGGCCAGTCGCGTCGTGGGTAATCCAGTGGCCTCCGCGCTGGCAGGACCGACCACGTCACTGGCCACCACGTTCAGTGGTGTGGCCCCGCGGGCCAACCTTATTTTCTACCGGGCGGTGGGTAACGGTTTCGGACCGGAAATGGCCGCGCTCGACCAGGTAGTGCTGGATCGCGTCGATGTACTGAACATGTCATTCGGATTCGACACCGATGAGACACCCTGGGAGCACCCGTTCGCCGAGGCGCTGCTGCAGGCGCGCGCGGCGGGCATCGTGCCGATTGTCTCGACCGGCAATCTGGGGCCGGACCGCGCCACGGTCAAACGCTCACCCGCGTATTCACCGTGGACGACGTCCGTCGCTGCGAACCGGATGAACACCAGCGTGCGCACCCGGCTCGCCGACATCAACGGTTTTGGCATCACGCAGCCGTTCACACTGTCGGGTGAAGGCATCACCGCCGGATTGCCCGAAGCCGAACTGGTACTGGCGACTGCCGTCACCCCGAACAACAACCTCTGTGCCAGTGGCCCGAGTGGGTCCACGACAAATCCTTTCCCGGCGGGTTCCCTTACCGGGAAGATCGTCGTGTGTTTCCTCGGGAACTACACGCTTGTCGCCAAGAGCCAGAATGCGAAGGCGGCCGGCGCTGTCGGCATCGTCGTCATCGGTCACCCCAACAGCGGACCGCAAACGTTCCCGCAACCGATGCTCCTGCCAGGCGTGAACTTGAACAGCCTGGATGGCGCCCGGCTGTTTGCGCTGATGATCGCTGCCCAGGGCCAGGGCCAGGCGATTCGCGCCCGCATCGAAGGCGCCGACTTCGCGGCGTCTCCGATCACCGGCCTGCTGGCCGACTACAGCTCGCGCGGACCGGTGCCGCAATATGGCGGCGTACTGAAGCCGAACGTGGCTGCACCGGGCCCGGAGACCTGGGCGGCAGCTTCCGGCGGCTCGGGTTACATCGGGTTCGCGGGTACATCTTCGGCCGCTCCGGCTGCCGCGGGTGTTGCGGCCTTGCTTCGGGCTGTTCACCCAAGTTGGACTGTCGACCAGATCACCTCGGCCATGGCTACCACCGGCACGCACGGCACCTACTATCAGGGTAATGACGTGACTGTCTCTGCAGGTCCCCTCGAGGACGGCGGTGGCATGGTCAATGCTGGCGCCGCGGCGCGGGCAGGGTTGTCGTTCGCGGTCGCGACCTCAGAGTTCCAGGCAGCTGATCCGGCGATCGGGGGCAATCCGGAGCAGCTGAACCTTCCCGGCATCTATACGCGTCGGTGCCTCGAAGCGTGCTCCTTCACGCGCAAGGTCACGGCGAACGTCGGCGGGACCTGGCAAGCCGTCACGGCCATGGACAATCCGGGTTTCGTCACGGTCATCCCTTCCCAGTTGGCGCTGGCTGCCGGCCAGACCGCGGAAGTCACGATCCATGTGCAGTTTCCGCCGGATCTCGCGGCGGGCACGCGGGTCGACGGTGAAGTCCGGTTCGTCAGTGGCACCCCGGACCAGGTGCCCCTCACGCGCGTGCCCATCACGATCGAGATCGGGGTCGGCGACCTTGGTCGCTTCGATCTCGGTAGTCGACCCACCCACGGCGGGCAGGATGCCCAAACCGATCGGCTCGCCGATCTCCCCGAGGTCGCGCTGGCGACCTGGCCGCTGCGCAGCATCGCGGGCCGCAACGAGTTCCTCGGTGACGGCGAGCGTCGGAACTTTTTCCTG
The DNA here is from genome assembly GCA_040376895.1 of Lysobacteraceae bacterium. Classification (GTDB taxonomy): domain Bacteria; phylum Pseudomonadota; class Gammaproteobacteria; order Xanthomonadales; family Ahniellaceae; genus Ahniella. The sequence goes on from JBEIPT010000106.1 coordinate 4,251, forward strand.
GGCGCGCCCGCGGGCGTGGCCGGACGCAGTGGCGTGGCCGGAAAGATATTCCTGCACCTGACGTCGGCGACGGCGCCGGACGTCGACCTGGTCCTCCATGAAGACACCAATGGCGACGGCTTCTCCGACGGCGTGCTCTGTGCGAGCCTCAGCCTCACCTCCGATGAACGCTGCGAAATCGACAGCGTCTGGAATCCCGGAAAGCGATACTTCTACGAAGTCCAGTCTTACGCAGGCAGCGCTGGCGGAGATTCGGTGTCGATCGCGGTCTACAACGAGGTTCTGGCTGCCGATCCGAGTCTGGTGGCGACTGCATTGCGCGGTCGCAACGCTGCCGATACGAGCTTGCCGTTCAGGTTGCATTGGGACATGACTGCGGTTCCTGTGGGCGCCGAGGCTCTGGGTTATGTCAGCGTCGTGCGTGATGGTGTTTCCCTCGGAACGGGGCAGGTCACCATGGTACGAGCGGCATCCGATTTGCCGGCGATCGTCATGAGCGCGAAGTCGGATCGCAAGGTCATCGAACTGGAGCCCGGTCAGGCGCACGAGCGCATTGTCGTCGACGTGCCACCGAATCAGACGGCGCTCGTTCTGCGCGCCGACGGCGTGGGCGGCAATGTGGACCTGTTTGTCTCGAAAGCGAACGGAGCCCCGACGCCCCCGACGTTCGCTGCGGCTCCACCGCGCACCCAGCAGCCGTTCGTGTCCGCTGGGCCATCGAATTCCGAAACTATCGGCCTCGAGGGCGGCACGTTCGGCCCGGGTCGTTACTACGTCACGCCGGTCAACGCGGGCAGTACGCGGGCGACAGTCACGTTGACAACGACCGGGCTGTACAGCGGTACCACCTTGCAACCGTCTGCGAACGGATACTTCAATCCGTCGCGCAGTGGCCATGGGGTGTTCCTTGCTCGTACGCCACAGGTCTGGGCTTTGGCCTGGTACACCTTCGACGCCGCTGGCAAACCGATCTGGTACACGGCACAGGGTGCCGCTGCTGCAGCAAACGATGGCCTGTGGTCGGCGCCGATCTATCGATCAACCTGGAATGGCGTGCGCGACAACCCGCAGGAAGTGGGCAAGGTGATCCTGACGTTCGATGGCACCGGTAGCTTCACGTATTCGTGGTTTCTCGATGGCCAATACGGCAGCGAGCAGTTCGTGCCGATCGGTGCGCCGCAGTGCGCCAATGGGAACTTGTCAGTGGGCGGGGGCTGGCTGCGTCTGGATCAGCCGGGTTGGGGCAGCTATTTCCTCAACTTCCCCGGCAACTTCGAGGCCGAGGCGGTTTATGTCTACGACGCCGATGGTCTGCCGCGTTGGGTGATTGGTGACGGGACCTACGCCACGACCTTGCAGAAGAACCTGTTCCAGGTTCAGGGTTTCTGCCCGACCTGTGCAGCGATTCCGACCACCCGCACACAAGTGGGCATGGCCTCGCGCACGCTTGCGTCAGCGAGCACAGGAACGTTCAGCAGCAACATCACGTTTGCCGATGGCTTGTCCGGCACGTGGGTGCAGAACAACGTGCAGTGGGCAAAGCTGACGCCGAATCTGGCGTGTCCTTGAGCTGAGCAGGCTGGGGCTGGGCTGGCATTGCCAGCCCAACCGCCCACTTCGAGAAAAAAGTTCGCGCTCCGTGATCAATGACCGGCGCAGATTCCGCGTACCTAACCGGAAGGCTCTGATCGGCCGCTGTTTCATTGATCTCTCGCTAGTCCGTATCTGAGCCAATCGGCATCGCCGGTGGTCTTTGCCTGCAGACCGCTAGCCCTCCGAAGTCGCTATTGGCCATCAGGCTTGCTCCGCCAGCCCGAACACCTCAAGGAAACACCATGAAAAATCCAATCCATGCCTTCACCGCGCTGTTCGCTGCGCTGGTCTGCTTGACGGGCGCTCTACCCGTATCCGCAAAAGGAGGCCTTTTTGTGGTCCCTGCGGCCAAACCGATGCCGCAAGTGACACGCGAGCCAATCGGTTATCTCGTGACGCTCCGGGAACCATCCGTGATTGCGTTCGAGCGTACAGAGCAGTTGTCGGGCGTCGGCAAGGCCTTGATGTTCAGGCCTACGGCGCCGTCGCAAAATTCGGGACGCTTTGACCCGGAGTCCTCTGGGGTTCGGGCTTACCGCAGTTACATTCGTCAACGTCAGGATCAAGTGATCAAAGACCTGGCGATTTCGGAGGGCAAGTCCATCCGCGCCGTTTGGCGCTGGGACGTGGTCGGAAACGGCTTTTCCGTTCGTGCGTCTGCCGAGGAAGCTGCGCGGATCGCGCGGCACCCGGAAGTTCTGTCGGTCACGCCAGACTACCCGGTCGAGGCGCCCTCGTACGCCACGCCAGCGACGATCGGTGCCGAGCCCATCTGGCTTGGTGCCGTGAGCGGCATCCTGCAGACGCGAGGCGAGGGGATTGTCATCGGCAACATCGATTCGGGCATCAATTCCTCGCATCCGGCTTTCGCCGAGTTGGCTGCGGATGGATACCGGCATACTAACCCGCGAAATCAGCGTTATGGCCTCTGTGTCGGCAGCCCGGCAGCGTCGCGCTGCAACAACAAGCTGATCGGCCTGTACGACTATCAGAACGAACCCGGTGCCCAAGGCGAAAACGCTGGTGCGGACCTCCTGGGCCATGGCACGCCGGTGGCCAGCCTGGTCGCCGGCAATCCGGTCGCCTCCAGCCTGGTTGGACCAACCGCGAGTGTGCCGCTGACATTCAGCGGTGTCGCGCCACGCGCGAATCTGATCAGCTACAAGATTCACTACGCAACCCCTGGGCATGTGTCGCCTCCGGGTGCCGTATTGGCTGCCATCAATCAGGCCACGCTGGATCGTGTCGACATCATGGTGCTCGAATACGTGTCGGAAACCGACCTCGATCCATGGCAACACCCTCGCGCCATGGCCATCCTGCAGGCACGGGAAGCGGGCGTGATTCCGGTTGCGGCGGGCGGCAATCAAGGTGCGGGTTCGGGGATCAGCCTTGAGCCATCCTATTCGCCGTGGGTGCTCACGGTTGCAGCCAGCCGACACTCACAGGCATTCGTCACTCAATTGACGAACCTACGTGGGCCAGGTATCGCCACTCCGATCACGTTGAGCGGACAAAGCATTTCCGGCGCGGCGCCGGAAGCGGACCTCGTATTCGCCAGCGACGTCACACCAGGCAATGCCCTGTGTGGTCGGGGCGCCGCGCAGAGTGAGCCAACCGGTGCGTCCAATCCCTTTCCCGCCGGTTCCCTGGCTGGACGAATCGTCGTGTGCGAAGAGAACGGGTACTTCGCTGCGGAAATGGGCTTCAACGCCAAGGCCGCAGGGGCGGTTGGAATCGTGCTGTTGAATGGCGACTTCGACGAACGACGCCAACACACGCCGGTGACCCGCCACCACTTGCCGGCAGTACACCTGAATTTCAGCGATTCGAATTTCCTGCGCAGTGCGCTGGGTACCGCACGAACTGCGGGTACGCCGCTTCGGGCTGGAATCACGGCAACCGCTGTCGGACCCTCGGGTGTCACAGGCTTGTTGGCTGACTACAGCTCACGAGGCCCGGTCACGCACTACGACGGCGTGCTGAAGCCTGATGTGGCTTCACCCGGACCGCAGACTTATGGCGCAGAAAGCAACGGATCCGGCTATCGGCAGTTCAACGGTACGTCGGCCGCATTGCCGGGTTTGGCTGGTGCCGTCGCCCTGCTCAAGGCGGGTAAACCGTCGTGGACCACAGCGCAGATTTTCTCGGCGCTCCAGACGACGGCAAGTCATGGTTACGTCAACTCAACCGAAACAACGCTTCGCCCGGCAGGACCGCTCGAAGACGGTACCGGCCTGATTCACGTTGGTCGTGCCGCCAAGGCCGGCCTGTACTTTGCCGTGTCGCCGACCGAGTTTCGTGATGCCAATCCTGCAACGGGCGGGGACCCCGGACAATTGAATCTGCCGAGTGTCTATTCGCGCGCTTGCCTGACTCGCTGTTCGTTCCGGCGTCGTGTGACGGCGCTCGTCGGCGGAAGCTGGAGTGCCGAAACGCTTGCGGAACCCTCACTCGGTCTTACCGTGACGCCGGCACAGTTCTCTCTGGCTGCCGGTGAATCCGTGGACCTGACGATCACGGCTGATGTCGGAGCAGGCAGGGGCGCGGGTTCAGTCCTTGAAGGCTCGTTGCGATTGGTCAGCACAACTGCGCCTGCCGAAGTCGAGGCGACCAAGGTGCCCGTGGTGATCCAGGTCGGGATTGGCCATATTCCAGTCAAGGTGAGTTTGGGAAATCAGCCTACAGTTGGCCGGAGCACCGCCTTCGTCCGCAATGCGGCCGAACTGGGCGAACTCGACATGAGCCTGACGCCGCTCAAAGCCATGCGGTCAGTCGAGTTCACGGCCACACAACGGGGTTACCGCACTTTTGCCGTGGCCCGGCCGGCCAACCTGCAGGGACGATCCGGTATCAAAGGAAAGTTCGTTGTTGAAATCGATTCGAGCGTGGCCCCCGATCTCGACTTGTATGTTGGTTACGACTTGAATGGCGACGGCGATCCGCTCGACACGAATGAACTCGTATGCGCAAGCCTGGGTCTCTCCTCGGCGGAATCCTGTTCCCTGGACGTGACCTGGAGTGCCAACACGCAGCTGATGTTTTCGGTGTTTGGCTTCACGACTGCTTCGCCAGCGGGCGACGTGGCTGTTTCGCGCACCTACAACGAATTGTTTGACCCAGTCGGCAACGGCCTGGTGGTGTCGGCGGGTCTGGGTCAAAAGGTGCACGGCACGGATTTGCCATTGTTGCTTGATTGGCGCATGGATTCGGTGCCGGTGGGTGCAACGGCACGATCGTGGGTGACCCTGCAGTCGCCCATGCTGGGTGACTTCGGCACGATGCAGGTGGAAATGGTTCGCGCCGCCGCCGACCTGCCGGCGTTGGTGCTGGATGCCCGTGCCGACACGAAGACCTTGGCATTGGAGCCGGGTCAGGCCCATGAGCGGATCGTCATCGATGTGCCGCCGAATCAATCTGCACTGGTGCTGCGAACGGAAGGCGCTGGCGGCAATGTCGATCTGTATGTGTCGAAGGCAGAGGGTTCACCGACACCTCCAACCTTTGCGGCAGCACCACCCCGCGCACAGCAGCCGTTCCGTTCGCTGTCGGCAGGCAATGTCGAGGTGGTCGCGATCGAAGGCGCGCAGCTGACTGCAGGTCGATACTTCGTGACCCCGGTGAACGCCGGAACGACCGTGGCCAACCTGACCTTGAGTGTCTCGGGCGAGTTCGCCGGCAGCACGACACAACCTGCGGCCAATGGTTACTTCAACCCCGCACGCAGTGGTCACGGGGTGTTTCTTGCCCGCACGCCGCAGGTGTGGGCGCTGGCTTGGTATACCTTCGATTCTGCAGGCAAGCCCATTTGGTATACCGCACAGGGCGCTGCAGCTGCTCCCAACGCTGGTGTGTGGTCGGCGCCGATCTACCGCTCAACGTGGAATGGCGTACGCGACAACCCTCAGGACGTCGGCAAGGTCATTCTCACCTTCGACGGTGCCGGCAGCTTCACCTATTCCTGGTTCCTCGATGGCCAATACGGCAGCGAGAAGTTCGTGCCGATCGGCGCGCCGAAGTGCGCCAACGGGAACTTGTCAGTGGGTGGAGGCTGGCTGCGTCCGGATCAGTCGGGTTGGGGCAGTTACTTCCTCAACTTCCCCGGCAACTTCGAGGCCGAGGCGATCTATGTCTACGACGCCGATGGTCTGCCTCGTTGGGTGATTGGTGATGGCACCTATGCCACGACGCTGCAGAAGAACCTGTTCCAGGTGCAAGGTTTCTGCCCGACGTGTGCGGCGATTCAGACCACTCGCACGCAGGTCGGCACCGCCTCGCGAACGCTCGCGTCGGCGACCACCGGAACATTCAGCAGCAACATCACGTTTGCCGACGGATTGTCTGGAACCTGGGTGCAGAACAACGTGCAGTGGGCGAAGCTCACGCCGGACCTGGCGTGTCCGTAAGCTGAAAAACGAAGAGCGCAGACAGCTCGATTCTGTCGTGAGCGTTGCTCATCTGCCCTGCAGGAATCTTCTCCCGCAAGCGGGACAAGAACCTGCTGTGTTCCTTCTCCCGGCAACGCCGGGAGAAGGTGGCCGAAGGCCGGATGAGGGCCAGACTGGCGCGAAGTGAAGGAAGCCGCCAACCAGCGCCCC
>JBEIPT010000450.1:0-2999 GCA_040376895.1 Lysobacteraceae bacterium
ATCGGCAGCCACCCGATCGCGCACTTCATCGGCTTTGCCGGTGCCGATGAAGAACCGCGGATTCGGGCGATCAAGCCGTGCCGTGTAGTTGGCCAGTACCTGAGCACCAGCGGAGGCGGCCAATTCCTCGAATTCGGACAACGAGGAATCGTCGGTGGCGGCGGTGAGCGGTTGGATCAGGAGGGCTCGCTCGCCGCCCCGTGCACGATGGAAGAAATCCAATTCGGGTTAGCCTTCGGACGGTTCAGGACCGTCGCCATGATCGTTCGGACCACCCACGCGCACATTACGCGAAGGGACGACGGTCGAAATGGCATGTTTGTAGACCATCTGGCTGACGGTGTTGCGCAGCAGGACCACGAACTGGTCGAATGATTCGACAGTGCCCTGGAGCTTGATGCCGTTGACCAGATAGATCGACACCGGTACGCGCTCGCGGCGCAGTGCGTTCAGGAAAGGATCTTGCAAGGATTGGCCTTTGGACATTTTATATGCTCCAGCTTGTAGACAACCGATGGCGCAAAAGGCGCCGGAAAAAGACCGCCCCGCCAAACGACGGACCGGGCTTGCAAAGACTTGGGGTGAAGGTGGTCATCCACCCCAGGAATTCAAGACCGGTTGATTGTTGCCGAAATTGCCGGCCGGGATAAGGCCGACTTTCGGACCATACCGGTGCACATAGGGTGAAAATACTGACAATTCAATGATTTGGATTGCAGAATTCGGGTTGGTCGGAGCCAGCTCAGGCTAGGGTAGGGGCTGGCACATCGGCATGCGAGTGCCAGCCGCCCGGTTCAGCGGATGGTCATTTCGTCGGCCAGATGGCCGGCGCCATAGACCTTGTTGAGCGCCTCCAGCATCGCTCCCGGGTGCACCGAGACGCTGCGGTTGACCGATTCGTCGTAGAAATAGGCGCCACCCAGCGAGTGAATGTTGCCGTCGAACACCAGACCGACAATTTCACCGCCGGCGTTGATCAACGGGGAACCGGAGTTGCCGCCGATGATGTCGTTCGTGCTGACCTGGTTGAACCGGGCCGAGCCGTCGATCTTGTCCCGGGCCGCTGCCCATCGATCGCCGATCTTGAACGGATCGTCATTGGTCGCACGCGCGTAGAGTCCGGTCAATTCAGTGAATGGGGTGATCGCCTCACCATCTTCTTCCCAGCCGCGGATCGTGCCATGGCTCAGCCGCAGGCTGAACGTGGCATCCGGGTACACACTGGTGCCCTTTTCAGCAAATCGGGCGGCAGCCAGTTGTTCGGCGGCACGCTTTTCCACCGATTCGACTTTGGTTTCGTACTGAAGCCGCAGATCACGCGCCGCAGGGTCAATCAGACGCGCCATCACGATGGCGGGATCGGTGCTTGCCGCGACCGCTTCGCTGCCACCTTCCCACAATGCCTTGCGAACCTTGGGGTCGGCGAGCTTGCTGCCTTCGACGATTCTTGTGGCTACGGTGGCAGGGGATTCGCCGTTGAGCACCGACTTCACGAACGGATGGTCGCTGCCGAGGCGTTCGCGGAGTTTCGTCAGCGACCAGGTCAGGCGAAGTTTTTCGTAGTTCGGGTAGACCGGCACATCACCCAGCAGCCTTGCTTGGACCGCAGGCAGGCCCGCTTCGGCAAATTCACGCAGACGGGAACCATCCGGTTTTCCGCGTTCGGCGGCCGCACGCAGCAAGGTCCTGGCGTAGCTGATATGGGCCGAGTTGAAGCCGAGGCCACCTTCGATCATCTGCCAGCGCACCAGATTCTGCCGCGCGAAGGTTTGGGCGGATGCGATGTCCGCCCAAGGATCACCGAACTTTTTCGCACGAGCCGGATCGGCCGCGACGAATTGGCGAAGCTCATCTTCACGCGCCCTCTTGGCGGCCATGACGTCTTCGGCAAGCAGCGCCCGGAACTGTCCGTTGCGAACCTTCAGGCCATTCTCGACCATGAACAGATCGGTCTGCACGATTCGAGCATTCTCTTCGCTCTCGGTGGCAAACTGAGCCAGCATGCCGCGGAACTCGTAGTTCATCGCCAGGCGAAACGGCAGGCTGACATCACGCAGGGTGCCCAATTGGGCCATCGTCAGCAGGCGTTGCGTCGAACCCGGGTGGCCGAGCGTCATGACCAGTTCGCCGGCTTCAGCACCTGCTTTCCGAACCGGGAAAAAATGCTTCAGTTTTGCCGGCTTGCCGTTCTGGTAAACACGAAGCAGGGACATGTCGAGGTTGTACCGCGGGAAATTGAAGTTGTCCGGATCGCCACCAAAAAAGCCCGAACGATATTCCGGCGAGAACACCAGGCGCACGTCCTGGAACCGCGTATATCGATAAAGGTGTTGCACGCCACCCTGGTACAGCTCGACCAGATCACAACGCGTGGTATCAGACTTCTTGCCGACACACTCTGCCTCGATCCGGCTTTGTTCGGCCTTCTTGGCCTCGTTGTAGGCCTGTCCTTCGAGTCCGGCGGTGACCTTGCCGACGCGTTCGGTCACATCGGTGATGGACTCGAGGCGATTGATTTCCGAGCCCGGACACTTTTTCTCGTCGGTACGCTGGTTTGCGACAAAACCTTTGTTGACGAAATCATTCTCGGCCGAAGACAGATCGGACACGCAGCCGATCACGCAGTGATGATTCGTCAGGACCAAACCATCGGACGAGACGAATGATCCCGAGCAGCCACCGGCGAGTCGGGCTGCCGACAGGCGGGTTTTGTCGAGCCAGTCCTGATCCGGCTTGAAGCCGTAGGACTGCTCGAGATCGGCCTTCGGCAGGTTGTCCAAGGTCCACATGCCCTCGGCTGCCTGGGCAGCGAACGGCAAGGCCAGCGTCAGGGCCAGCAACAGGCCCGGGTTGTGCTTGATCGACATCTTCGTGTGTCCTCGAATGGTTGCGTGAGTTGGTGGGGCGCAACCGACCCGGCGGTCGGCGGAGCCCACAGAACCTCGGGAGCATAAAGAGGTCCCCTGTGGCGTACCCGTGCCAAACGATGGGTCCGTTCG
>JBEIPT010000453.1:0-2984 GCA_040376895.1 Lysobacteraceae bacterium
CACGATGTTCGGGGATGCTTGGGAGATGCTTAGGCAAACACGCCACTCCTGCAGTTCAGGTCGCAAGAGCTTCCCGCAAGCGTTCCAGACTGGTCGGTTTCATGACCCAGTCGTCCACTGCATCGCGCCCTCCGGCAGCATGAGGTGGCAGGCCGGACACAGCAACCATGCGCACGTCCAGTCCACGCTGCGCAAAGATCGCACGCAGTTGTCGAGCCAGCTCCGTACCTTTGCCATCGGGCAATTCGTAGTCCACCAGGCACACGCTGAAGTCCGACCGAGCCGCGGCCTTCAAGGCCTCCGCGCCACAATCCACCGCTTCCACATCACAATCCATGGCCCCAAGCAGGAGGCTGTGGAATTCGCGATTCAACGCATCGTCATCAACGAGCAACACCCGCCGATCTGGGCCTTCATGCGCCTCCGGCTCGGAAACGGCCGGCAGCGGCGCATCGGCAGCAACAATCGGCAAGGAAAGCCGGAACTGGAATCGCGCGCCCCGACCGGGCACGCTGGTAGCTTCGATCTTCCCGCCCATCAACAGCACCAGCTCCTGCGAAATCGACAAGCCCAAGCCGGCACCACTGCGATGGCGGTCACCGAGCTCGCCTTTTTCGAAAGGCTTGAAGAGCCGCTTGAGATCCTCGGCGCCGATGCCACCGCCTGTGTCTTCGACCAGAAACTCGATCTCGGCGCGTTGCTCGTCACACGAAATGGTGCGCACCTGCAAAGCCACGAATCCGGATTGAGTGAATTTCATGGCATTGCCGAGCAGATTGCCCAACACCTGTTGCAGCCGATCGACGTCGATCAGCACTTTCGCGGGCAGGGATGCGCCGATCAACAAACGGAACTCGAGCCCACGCCCTTCGGCGCGAGCCTGATACTGACCGGCAAATTCACGAAGATTGGCGCCGAGATCAACCTGCCGGGGACGCAAGCCGAGTTGGCCGCGCTACAGTTGGCCAGTGTCGAGCAGATCCTGGGCGAGCGATCCCATCCCTCGTGACGCTGATTCGATGGACCCGACAAGCTGCTGCGCGTGTGCATCCAGACCTTGAATTCGCAACGACGCACACAGACCGAGAATGCCGCTGATCGGGTTTCTCAGGTCGTGGCTGACGCGCAGCAGTGCGTTGACTCGTTCGGTCTCGGCAATCCGCAACTTGTCGGCGGTGCGCCGAAGCAACAGATACAGCGTACCGAGCGCCAGCACCGCAAGCGTGGACACGATGGCGACCGTACGGCTGAGTTTAGACGCGCGAGTCGCTGTCTCTGCGAGGAGGCGATCGGCCTCCGCGCCTGTCTTGGCGCGTGACAGTTCGGCTTCCTGCTCGACATACCTCAGGCGATCCTCGAAATCGTCGGTCGCCACCTCGCGTTCGCGCCGCGTGACTTGTTCACTGAGTTCGTTGAGCCGCGCCATGACGTCGATGACTTCGCCTTTCCCGGCCGCCTCGGTGCGCAATCGTGCCAGCTCGCGTACAACTCGGAATTCGTCGCGGTAGAGGTCCAGCGCACGAAACCGGGTTGCTGCCTCATCGAGCCGTTGCGCCGCGGCGGCCCGATCATTGGCGAGCAGGTCGGCACGAGCCGCGAGTTCCAGTCCGAGTCCACCCAATTGGGAGTTCTGCAGTTGCAATGCTTCGTTGCCGATCAACCCGGCCATTCGACGCGCGGTATCAACATCGTTTCTGGCGAGCGCCAAGCGCCCGTATTCGAACCAGATCTCGCCACGCAGTTTCGGGTCGTCCAACTGGCTTGCAGACTCCTGCGCATCCAGCAGCGCCGCCTCGGCCACCTCGAAGCGCCGAAGGTCGACAGCCGACTTGGCGAGATTCCGCTGCAGTCGGACGCGCACCGACACTGCCATGCCGGCTGGCAATTCGGCAATTCCGGATTCGGCATATCGCACGGCCAGCTCACTCTTGCCGAGACTCGCGCTGATCGACGAATAGGCCAGTGCGACATCGGCGCGAAGGATCGGCTCGTTCAGGCTGCGAAGCAAGGAGCTGGCTTCGCCCAAGGATTTTTCGGCGGCGTTGAAGTCCTGCATTGCGGCATGACCTCGGGCACTGACGATGAGTCCGCGCACTTCGAGATAGGGGTCGCCAGCGGCGCGCGCGGATTCAGTTGCAAGGCTGCCGGCGCGGCGTTGGCAAAACCAATCCGCCTGGACCCGGCAGGCGTTGGCTTCGGCCAGCGACAGCCTTGCCAATTCTCGCTCATTGCCAGCCTGGATCGCTTGCTGACGCAACGGTGCAATGGCCAGCAACACTGCATCCGGCTCAATCAATGCACGGACTTCGAGGTCATGCTGATCACGGTAACTCTCGGATTGTGCCGACAGACCCGTGGCGACCATCAAGGCCACGAACGCCGGTATCCATGTGAAGAGTCGATGAATCATGATCGCTGCAAATCGGCTTTCCGCCCAGTGGTACGAATAATGCCGCAAACGGCGAATCAATGTGACTGAAATCACAGTCCATCGAGACCACGACCCGTACATTTTCCCGAGAGCGCCGTCGTTCGGCCGGGGGTTGTACAAATGTCCGAGACATTTCCTTCGCGTAATGTCCTGCCGTTCCAGCGCCCGGATGCGGGCACGGAAGTGCGCAACCGCAGATTGTTCGAAACACTCGTCACGGCGCTGCAGCAACCGGTTCAAGATCTGTGCTCGCTGGTATTCCAGAGTGGCGACGACGCCCTGTTCGATCGCTCGGAACGTGCCGGCTCCGCCGATCAGCAGAATGCCCATTTTGAAACGATGCGGCGCTTGCGCTTGGCCAAAGTGGACTTGGCGGCTCGTGCATTCGAGTTCGTCCAGACCGAACTCGCCAAATTGCTGGGCACACGCAACGAACGATTCGGTCGAAGCCCGGAAGCCCGACAGGCAGACACGCTGAGTCTGGTTGATCCCGACACCATCGAAGCAGAGATCGCTGCTCAAGCCTCTGCCAACCGGATCCGCCAACGCTACG
>JBEIPT010000212.1:0-6654 GCA_040376895.1 Lysobacteraceae bacterium
AGTCTTATTGCGGTTTTGGTTGCCGGCTTCGTCATGTTCGGATTTGCCGGTGTGCTGAGTTTCCGGATCCAGAGACTGCGCAATGCCACCGAACGAGCGCTTAAGCCGGACGGTCGCATCGACGCCAAACTGCCGCACCTCAAGGCCGCAGACGAGATCGGCGACTTGTCGCGAAGTTTCCAGAAGCTGCTCGGTGAGTTGGGTGGCTACAACGATTATCTGAAGACACTCGCCAGCAAGTTGTCGCATGAATTGAACACGCCGCTGGCGATCGTGCGGTCTTCGCTCGATAACCTCGATCACGAACCCTTGCCCGAGTCGGCGCGGACCTATGCGGATCGCGCACGCGACGGTGCCGATCGGCTGTGGGCCATCCTGCGTACGATGGCCGAAGCGAGCCGCATGGAAAAGGCGATCAGTGCTGCCGAGCCCGAGTCTTTCGAACTGAGCCAGGTCGTGCGTGGCTGTGCCGAGTCCTATCAGGCGCTCGCCGGCTCGCGCAAAGTCCATCTCATGTTGCCGACCGACAAGATCCCGTTTTATGGTGCGCCTGATCTGATCGCGCAGGCCCTCGACAAGCTGTTCGACAACGCGAAGGGGTTCACGCCCGAAGATGGCTGGATCCGCATCAAGTTGTCGCCGATGGTGGATGGCCAGGTAGAAATTGCGGTCGCCAACTCCGGTCCGCCACTTCCCGGCAAGATGCAGGAAAAACTCTTCGATAGTCTGGTCAGTGTGCGTGATGCCGGAAGCCTGCGTGCGGCCGGCGAAGTCCCGCATTTGGGTCTTGGTCTGTACATCGTGCGTCTGGTGGCCGAAGCACATCATGGCCAGGCCGAAGCGAGTAACCTGCCTCAGGACGCCGGTGTCGAGTTCCGCTTGATTCTCCGCAACATGCAGCAAGCGTGATTGTTTGGGCTTTGGCCGCGATCAGCGACAGGTTTCGAGGAACCCGGTTCTGCGGCTGAAGCTAGGCTCACCAATCAGGTCTGAAGTTCTTGAGATTGAAGACGGCGTTGGTGTGCGGTCCGCAGTCGACATGATCGAAGAAATGCTTCTCCGGCTTGCGGAAGAAGATGCCGACAGACAGATGAGAAATGCGGACACAGGCCAATCCCGTTGTATATCGGTCATCCGGCCGTTAGGCCACCTTCTCCCGCTTTCGCGGGAGAAGGGATTCTTTTACTGGTACGCGCACTGAGCGGTGCAGTCAGGACTCGCACGGGTCACTTTTCCGGATTTGAATGCAGGAACCTCAATGCCGATGCGCGGCCGACTTCGGGCAATGGCAAGGTGCGGTCGGACCATACTCGATGCCACGGGATTGGCCGGCACTCTGCCGCTGCCAGTAGAACGTCGGTGCCGGTGTGTTGTGATGGCCGATCTCCTTCATGTCGGCATCGACGTCGAACAATCGGCCGTTGACCATCACGTATCGCGTGTCGGCCGTGTTGCGGATCTGCTCGAGTGGATTGCTGTTGAGAACCACCAGATCGGCGCGTTTGCCGGTTTCGATCGAACCGAGTTCCTTGCCCAAGCCGAGCATGTCGGCACCATCGATCGTTGCGGCGCGCAGGGCTTCGTAAGGAGTCATGCCACCTTGAGCCAACATCCAGATTTCCCAATGCGGTGCCAGGCCCTGCATCTGGCCATGGCCACCCACCTGGATGCGGACTCCGGCATCACGCAGCGCTTTCAGCGACTTGGACACGCGGATGTGGTGGTAGTCCCAATCCGGTGCCGTCTCACGGCGCACGGCGCGGGCAGCGAGGGCTTCCTTCGGGAAGTACCGTTTCAGTTTGCTGTCTTCCCAGACCTGGTCACGCGCGTACCACCAGAACTCGCCATTCAAGCCGCCGTAGGCGACGACGAGGGTCGGCGTGTTCCGCACGTCGGTCTGCTTCCACAGGTCGATGATGTCGCGGTACAGCGGCGCCACCGGCAGGTTGTGTTCGATGCTGGTTGCGCCGTCGAGGATCATCGGCAGGTTGTGATTGAGCGTCGAACCACCTTCCTCGACCACAAGCATGCCGAGTTCCCGGGCCGCCTGGTTGATCATCTGGTGCTGTTCGCGGCGCGGCTGGTTGTAGCTCTTCACGCTGAACGCGCCATTCGCCTTCATGCGCGACAGGTGGGCCCGCGCGTCATCCAGGGAATTCACGACTGCCTTGAAATCGCCGTCGGCACCGTACAGGATCGTGCCGGTCGACAGGATGCGCGGGCCGACCAGTGTTCCGGCCTTTTGCAGTTCCGACTGCGAGAACACGGTTTCGGTAGTCGCCGAAGGGTCGTGCATCGTGGTGATGCCAAACGCCAGGTTCGCGTAGTAAGCCCAGTTCTGCTGCGGCACGACGCCGGTGTTGAAATGGCTGGCGTGCGCGTGGACGTCGATATAACCCGGCACGATGGTCTTGCCGGTGGCATCGATGACGCGTGCGTCCGCCGGAACGGTCACGTCCTTGCCGACCGCCTTGATGGTGTCACCATCGACGAGCACGGTGCCCGACTCGATGACCTGCTCACCTTTCATGGTGACGATGCGCGCGTTCGTGAACGCGACCAGACCCTTCGGGCGATCGACCGGGAAGGTCAGGCCGACGTTCATGCCGGTGAGTGACTTTGCTTCAGGCAGCTTGGCCGGCGCGCCCGGGACGAAGTCGAATGTGTCGCTGAGCTTGCGGCTGAAATACTGATTGCCGACCAACCAGTGGACACTGCTGCTGTCTTGCGCCCAATGCAGGTACGAACCGACCTGGTGCGAGAGTTTGGCGACCGGCAATGCGCTGCTGTCCTTGCCGAGCTCGATGCTGCCCCCGGTCTTGGGCATCGGTGCCACGTAGGCGTTGAACAGTTCCGTGAAAGCAACCCAGTGGCCGTCGGGGCTCACCGAAACAGAATCCACGTACTTCAGCGAGAACACTTCGCGTGGCTCTTCGCCGTTCAGGCCGATACTCATCAGCTTCTTGGCCAGACCGCCCCCCGTCAGATACGTGACCCGCTGGCCATCGGCGCTGAATTGAGGCTCATAACCATCCTTCGCGATGCGTTTGGCTTCGCCGCCAGCGGCCGGCATCCACCAGATGCCTTGTTCGCCGGAGTTGAGTGCACCGGTCAGCGAGGAGCCACTCTGCTTCGACCAGACGATCCTGCTGCCGTCAGCGGCAAAACGCGGTGAGTAATAGAACCCGGGTTTGGTGGTCAGCACACGTTCGGTGCCGGCAGCCAGGTCACGCGCCACGATGGCGCCTTGGCCGGCGTCCGTCCAGGTCGTGAACAGCAAAGTCTTGCCGTCCGGGCTGAACGCGGGTTGGTATTCGAAACGGGTGTCATCCTTGCCGATGCGGCTCGGTTCACCATTCGGCAGGTTCTTCAGCCAAAGATGGCCGACCGCATGGAACACGAGCTGGCCGCCACTGGGGCTGGTCGCCACGTCACGGATCATCTTCGGCGCAAAGCTGCCGGCATCGAGTTTCTGTTCGAAACGAAGGGGATCGGCGACCGTCTGGTCGACCTTGGCCATGAACGGAATGGCCGTGGGTTGGCCCGTTTCCGTGGCCACACTCCAGAGTTTGCCTTGCGCCCAGATCACAATGGCTGTGCCGTCCGGTGTCCAGTCGAAGTTGGCGTAAGGGCCGAAGATCGCCCAGGCTTCCTGCTGGTCGGGCGACAGGCCATCCCACAACACACGGACGGCACCGGATTCCAGATCAATCACATGCAGCACGGATTTGTCGGCAACACGTTTGACGAATGCCAACTGCCGACCGTCGGGCGAAGGCTGCGGACGTACTGCGCCACCGGGGGTCGCCACGACCGTTGTCACGTCGCCGTTCTCGCGATCGAGTCGCTTGATGGCGTAGATCACGGCATGCGGGTTCTTGTTGTATTCGAACGAGGTACCGCCGCTGACATCTTCCGAGAAGTAGACATAACGGCCATCCGGGCTGATCGCCGGTTCGCCCAGGTCCTGCTCGTCGTTCTTCTTCTTGGTGAGCTGAAGGCCGGCGCCGCCGGACTTGTGATACAGCCAGAGCTCACCGGCACCCAGCGACCGCTCGGAGCTGAAATGTTTGCGGCCGATCACGTACTCGCCATCGGGTGTCCAGACGCCGTTGTTGAGCAAACGATAGTCTTCCTTGGTGATCTGTTTGGCGGCCGTGCCATCGACGTTCATGCGCCACAGGTTGTTGCCACCGGCACGATCGCTGGTGAAGACCAGCTGTTTGCCATCGGGCGAATAACGTGGCTGAACATCCCAGGCCGGGCCGGAACTGATTCGCTTGGCATCACCGCCGCCGACCGGCAAGGTATAGACGTCGCCGAGCAGCGAGAACACGATCTGCCGACCATCCGGGCTGACGTCGAGATCCATCCACGTGCCTTCATCGGTAGTGAACCGAACCTGTTTGGTTTTCCCGTGAGGGGCATTCACGTCCCACTTCGGCGGCTCGGACTTTTTGTCGGCAGCGAGGGCAGGGGTGGCAAGACCCAGAAGCAGGGCAATCATCAGCGGGTGTCGGTTCATGGCAAACGCTCGGCACGGGAAAGCCGTCGATGCTATTCGAAACCGAGTCCTCAAGGGTCGGCCATTTGTCATGGCCGAAAGGACGCAGGCGAAACAACCGTGTCAGGCTTCGTGGCGTTGCCGGTGTTTGGCGCGCAGATAGATCTGCTTGCGGATGCGCGCCACGACTTCGCCTTCGCCGGTGGTCACCGACACGTCGAACCAGTGCAGGACCTTGCCTTGCTCCTGCACGAGCTGGCGCAACTGATCCAGGACCGCAGGCTCAAGGTCGAAACGTGCGAACACGGGCTCCTTGACTGCCTTGACGAACTCGATCTCGGCAGTCTTGTCCCAGACGATGAACTCGCGGCCCAGGTTCTCCATGACCATGATCATCCAGAACGGATCGGTCATGGAGAACAGACTGCCGCCGAAATGGGTACCGACGTAGTTCTGGTTGAACCAGTATCGCTTCAGTCGGACCACGACCTGTCGGTAGTCCGGACTGACCGAAAGCACACGGATGCCAGCCCACAGGAACGGCGGCCAGAAATTGAGCAGCAATCGAAACCGGGTTGCCTTGTGCACTGGAATTCCAGATCAGAAGATCATGGCGGCCATACGCTTGCGCGTACGACTGACCAGATCGGCGTCGTCGATCAACGCAAACGCCTTGATCAGGCTCTTGCGGGCAAGGTCTTCGCCGTATGCACGGCTTCGCTTCATGATGTCCAGAAATGCTTCGAGCGCAGGTTCCGGTTGGTTGTCGAGCAAGTTGTGCACACCGAGCAGATACCGTGCACGATGGTCGTTGGCATCGAGTTCAAGTGCCTGGCGGAGTTCGGTCGGCGAGGGCGCACCAGCGAGGTCGCGCGCAAAATCCAACTGGGAACGCGCCCGCTTGGCGGCATCCGATTCCGATTGTTTGGGCGGCAGCGCGTCGAGCAATTGCTCCGCTTCGTCGCTGGCGCCGATCTTGAGCAGTGCTGAAATCAGCGCCAGCTTCAGGTCGCCGTTGTCCGGGTCTTCGGCGATGCTGGCCCGAAGGGCCAGTACCGCGGCATGGGGGTCTTCGGTCTCGACTTCCGGCTCGGCGACTTCTTCAGGCTCCAGCGCCAGGGGTTCGATCCCATGGGAGGTCAGGAACTCACGCAGCTGCTGTTCCGGCAATGCGCCGGGAAAACCGTCGACCAATTGCCCACCCTTGACGAGCACGACCGTCGGAACCGAACGGATCTGGAAGTAACCGGCCAGCTGTTGTTCACGGTCGACATCCACTTTCGCCACCAGAAAGGCGCCGTTGTAGTCCTTGGCGAGCTTTTCGAGCACGGGCATCAGTTGCTTGCACGGGGCGCACCAAGTGGCCCAGAAGTCGACCAGGACCGGTGTTTCCAGCGATTTCTGCAGGACCTTTTCCTGGAACTCGGCAACGGTGACATCAAAAGAAAACAAGGCTTCGCTCATGGCGACGGCTTCCGGGACAGGGGAAAGCGACATGGTGCCAGATCGGCTCGACTCAAGTCGCGGTGCCCGTGCGGAAAATGGCTCCCGCGACGTTTTACCCAAGGTACGGGGTACCGCCAATGTGGTTCGCCCCCTTGCGCACGCCGGCAAACGCGCTAACTTGTGCGTTGGCCGTTGTGCGGCAAAAGTTCACTTTCGGGAGTCCCCATGTTCCAGCGCTTGTTGAATGTATTCAAAGGCATGTTTTCGCTCTTCATCCGCGATGTCGAGAAGAAGAACCCGGAGGCCCTGCTGGAACTGGAGCAGGAGAACCTGCGCAAGCAGATCTCCAGCTACAACCAGGGCTTGGCCGCACACGCCGGTCTGGCCGAGCGGCTGATGGGGCAGGTCCGGAAACTCGAGGCCGAGGAAAAGGATCTGCGGGCCAAGACCACCGCACACCTGCGTGCCGGCAACAAGCAGGCCGCGGGCCAGTATGCGTTGAGGCTGCAGACGGTGAGCCGGGAGCTGGTCGAAAACCGCACGCAGATGGAACAGGCCGAAACGACCTATCAGAACCTGATCAAGGCGCGTGATGTCGCGGTGAATGCGGCGCGCGCGAAGATCGAGAGCCTGAAAGGCGCCATCAACGACATGCGCATGAAGACGGCCATGGCCGACATGAATGAAATGGCCGCAGGCATGAT
>JBEIPT010000479.1:0-2747 GCA_040376895.1 Lysobacteraceae bacterium
CCGACCTGAAGGTCGGCTTTTTATTTGCCGTAAGAAGACAGCCCGACCTGAAGGTCGGCTTTTTTGTGTCGGCGAAAAAGCCTTCGCTCACTTCTTGTCCTGGTCGACCTTGTCGAGGAACGCCATGGCTTTCTTGGCGATCGCTTCAGTGCCTTCGCGGGCGATGCCGGAAATCGCGAACCACGGCTTCTTCCAGCGCAGTCGCTTGATGATCGACTGAATGCGCTCTTCCCGCTCTTCCATCGGGATCAGGTCGATCTTGTTCAGCACCAGCCAGCGCGGTTGGCGCGACAGCTTGGCGTCGAAGTTCTTCAGTTCGCGTTCGATGATCTTGACCTGATCGACTGGATCGGTTTCATCGTCGAGCGGCGCAATGTCCACGAGGTGGAGCAGCAGGCGCGTGCGCGAGACATGCTTGAGGAACTGGATGCCGAGGCCGGCACCTTCGCTGGCGCCTTCGATCACACCGGGAATATCGGCGATCACGAAGCTCTTCAACGGTCCGACCGAGACCACCCCAAGATTCGGGTGCAGTGTCGTGAAGGGATAGTCGGCGACCTTGGGTGTTGCGGCTGACACAGCGCGGATGAACGTCGACTTGCCGGCGTTCGGAAACCCGAGCAAACCGACATCGGCCAGCAGCTTCAATTCCAGCCGGACTTCGCGCTCTTCGCCTGGCTGGCCGATCGTCGCCTTCTGTGGCGAGCGGTTCGTCGAGGTCTTGAAGTTGACATTGCCGGCGCCGCCACGGCCACCCCGCGCCACCAGCAGACGCTGGCCGTGGGTGGTCAGATCGCCGATCTGCTCTTCGGTTTCAACGGCGGTGACGACTGTGCCAACCGGCACCTTGATCAGTTCGTTGTTGCCACCCCGACCGGTCATTTCGCGGCTGGCGCCGTTCTCGCCGCGTTCGGCCTTGAACGCGCGCTGGTGGCGAAAGTCGATCAGGGTGTTGAGGTTCTCATCGGCTTCAATGAAGACACTGCCTCCGGTGCCGCCATTCCCGCCATCGGGTCCGCCCAGCGGAATGAACTTCTCGCGCCGGAAACTGACGCAGCCATTGCCGCCGTCGCCGGCAGTGACCTTAATTTCCGCTTCATCGACGAATTTCATAACTTGGATTGTCCTTGGATGCCGAGAAAAGAAAAGCCCCGCGCGTGGCGGGGCTCTTCCAGAATGCGGGCAGGCGGATTAGGCCGACAGCACGCTGACCGTACGACGACCGCCGTTCGGACCTTTCGTGCTGAACTGAACCACGCCGTCCGTCAGAGCGAACAAGGTGTGGTCGCGGCCGAGGCCGACGTTCGTGCCCGGATGGAACTGGGTGCCACGCTGACGGATGATGATGTTGCCGGCTTCGATTGCCTGGCCACCATAGATCTTCACGCCAAGATACTTCGGGTTGGAGTCGCGGCCGTTACGGGAACTGCCTACGCCTTTCTTATGTGCCATGACTGATGCTCCTGATCAGACCGGATCGCTTACTTGGCGATGCCGGTGATTTCGACGAGGGTGTAATGCTGCCGGTGACCCATCTGCTTGCGATGGTGTTTGCGGCGGCGGAACTTGATGATCTTCACCTTGTCGGCGCGACCGTGTTCCTTGACCGTGGCGGTGACCTTGGCGCCGCTCACCGTGGGCTGACCCACCGTGATGGCTTCACCGTCGCCAACCAACAAAACCTGGTCGAACGTGATCTGCGAACCTGGCTCCACGTCGAGCAACTCGACGCGCAGGGATTCGCCCTGCATAACGCGGTACTGCTTACCGCCGGTAACGACTACTGCGTACATTTGGCTATACCTCTGTGGTTATTCTGTGCCAAAAAAAGGCCGGACAACATAGCAGGCGACGCGCAATTACGTCAAATTCAAGTGCCTGATGGTTGCCGGACCGCCAACTATACGCCAAAACCGGGCGATTGCGCGATCCTGTGCTCGTTTCAGAATACTTTCTGGTCGCCAACGATGACCAGATCGGCCGGGCGCTGGGCAAACAGCCCCACCGTGACCACGCCCGGAATCTGGTTCAGGTCGCGCTCCAGGCCGACCGGGTCGACGATCTGCAGGTTGTGCACGTCGAGGATCCAGTTGCCGTTGTCGCTGACAAATCCTTCGCGCCAGGCCGGTTGGCCACCACGCTTGACCAGTTGCCGGGCGACAAAACTGCGCGCCATCGGCACCACTTCGACCGGCAGCGGGAACTTGCCGAGCACCGGCACCAGTTTGCCGGGATCGATGATGCAGATGAACCGGCGACTGGCGCCGGCGATGATCTTTTCACGCGTCAACGCGCCGCCGCCACCCTTGATCAGTCGTTTGTGCCCATCACATTCGTCGGCGCCGTCCACATACAAAGCCAGGTCGCCGGTGTGGTTGAGATCCAGAACCGGAATGCCGGCCGCTTTCAGTGCCGCGGTGCTCCGTTCGGAGCTCGACACCGCGCCTTCGACCCGATGTTTCACTTCGGCCAGCGCCTCGATAAAGAACGCCACGGTCGACCCGGTGCCAACGCCGATGATCATGCCGTCTTCCACGTATTCCAGTGCCTTGCGGGCGGCAGCGCGTTTGCCAGCGTCACTCATGTCTTACTCCAGATTCAGGATGGTGGACCATTGTGCGGTCGTGACCGGCAGGATGGACAGCAGGTTGCCGCGGCGGGTCAGGGCGAAGTCGCCGAGATCGTCGCGGTTCTTCAGTTCGTCGAGGCTGATCGTGCGTTTCAGCTTGCGTTCGAAGGCCACGTCG
>JBEIPT010000251.1:0-5753 GCA_040376895.1 Lysobacteraceae bacterium
CAGCGCCGTCGCCAATGCCATCCGGAATCTTACGGTTCGTGGCGCTCCGGCGATCGGCATTGCTGCGGCCTATGGCGTGGTGTTGGCCGCGGAGTCGCAACAGGATGGCGCCGGACAAGTCCAGGCACGGGTTCTCGAAGCGGCGCTGCAGGAATTGGCCGCATCGCGTCCGACCGCCGTCAACCTGTTCTGGGCGCTCGCACGGATGCGGAAGGTGCTCGGTGATCGTTGCGCCTTGTCGGCGCTGGAAAACGAAGCCAAGGCGATCGAGCGCGAGGACTTGGCGGCGAACCGCCATATGGGCCAGCTCGGCGCCTCGCTGATCGAGCCTGGCAGTGGCGTGTTGACCCATTGCAATACCGGGTCGCTGGCCACGGCCGGATTCGGCACTGCGCTGGGGGTGATCCGGGCCGCGTATGCCGAGGGCCGGGTGGCGCGCGTCTTCAACACAGAGACACGGCCCTGGGGGCAGGGCACACGGCTGACGTCCTGGGAACTCCTCGAAGATGGCATTCCGGCGAAGCTGATTGCCGATTCCGCGGCAGCGCACCTGATGAAAACCGGGCAGGTCCAGTGGGTCATCGTCGGCGCCGACCGGATTGCCCGAAACGGCGACACCGCCAACAAGATCGGCACCTACCAGTTGGCCATTGCCGCGCGCCATCACGGCGTCCGGTTCATGGTCGTGGCGCCCAGTTCGACAGTCGATCTGGCCATGGCGACCGGCGACCAGATCGAAATCGAACTGCGTGAGGCCCGCGAATTGCTGGAAGCCGGTGGCCAACGGATTGCCGCCGAGGGCGTGCAGACCTGGAACCCGGTTTTCGACGTCACGCCGGGCAGCCTGATCGATGCTGTGGTGACTGAACAGGGCATCTTCCGGGCGCCTTTCTTCGGTACTGCGTAAACGTTTGTTTGACGGTTGTTTTGTAGCTTTGAGTATTTGCCCTACAATGGGCGTCGTTTTTTCGCTTTCGGGCCCGGCTGGCCCGGGCATTCCATCGCACCAGAGGACACAACCAACATGAGCAGCATCGAAGAACGCGTCAAGAAGATCGTGGTCGAACAACTCGGCGTCAAGGAAGATGAAGTTACCCCGAACGCCTCGTTCGTTGACGATCTGGGCGCCGATTCGCTCGATACGGTCGAACTGGTGATGGCGCTGGAAGAAGAGTTCGAGTGCGAAATCCCGGACGAAGACGCTGAAAAGATCACCAGCGTCCAGATGGCGATCGATTACGTCAAGACGCACGTCAACAAGGCCTGAGCCCACGCTCACGCCGCCGAAAACTGCGCCGCACCGGCGCAGTTTTCATTTGCGCGACAATGAAACGGTTGTTTCGTGGACCATCAGGTCCACGCCATGATTCGAGGAGCAGGTGATGAGCAAGCGTCGGGTGGTGGTAACAGGCATGGGCATCGTGTCGCCGGTGGGCAACACGCTGGAAAGCGCATGGGACAACATCCGCAATGGCCGCTGCGGCATCGATCGCATCAGCTGTTTCGACGCCAGCGCATTCGCCACGCAGATTGCCGGTGAAGTGCACGGATTCGAGCCGACCCAATGGTTGGGCCCGAAAGACGTCAAGAAAATGGACAAGTTCATCCACTACGGATTTGCTGCCGCCAAGATGGCGCTGGCCGATTCCGGGCTGGAAGTGACCGAAGCGAACGCCGAGCGGATCGGTGCCGTCATCGGTTCCGGCATCGGTGGTGTGCGCGGCATCGAAGACACCGCGATCGCCTTGCATACCGGCGGTCCGCGAAAGATCTCGCCGTTCTATGTGCCGTCGACGATCATCAACATGTTGCCCGGCCAGCTGAGTATCGCGCTCGGCCTGAAGGGGCCCAATTTTTCGGCAGTATCGGCCTGTGCGTCGTCGAACCACAGCTTGGGTACGGCCATGCGCATGATTCAATACGGTGATGCCGACGCCATGATTGCCGGTGGTGCCGAACACGGTTGCACGCCGACGGCGGTGGGTGGGTTCGCGTCGATGAAGGCCATGTCGACCCGCAATGATGATCCCAAGCATGCCAGCCGCCCATGGGACCGCGACCGCGATGGTTTCGTGCTCGCCGATGGTGCCGGCATCCTCGTGATCGAAGAACTGGAACACGCCAAAGCCCGCGGCGCGCGCATCTACTGCGAACTGATCGGGTATGGCGCGAGTTCCGATGCTTTCCACATGACTGCCCCGAGCGAAAACGGCGAAGGCCCAGCGCGATGCATGCGCGCGGCACTCAAGGACGCCGGCATCAATGCCGATCAGGTCGACTACATCAACGCCCACGGCACCTCGACGCCGCTGGGTGATCTGGCCGAAACCCTGTCGATGAAATCGGCGTTGGGTGACCATGCCTACAAGACCATGGTGTCGTCGACGAAGTCGATGACCGGCCATCTGCTGGGTGCTGCCGGTGGCGTGGAAGCCGTGTTCTCGGTGCTCGCGCTGCACACGGGCGTGATCCCTCCGACAATCAATCTCGACAACCCTGGCGAAGGTTGTGATCTCGACTACGTGCCGAACGTGGCTCGCGACAAGAAGATCCAGGTCGCGGTGTCGAATGGCTTCGGATTTGGCGGCACGAACGCCACGCTGGTGTTCCGTTCTCTCTGATGGACGATGTCGGCTGAGCCTGCGCGCGCGCATGGCGTCGCCATGTTGACGCGCGCTTTGCCCGCGGGGCTGGATCTGGTGGCGCTGCATGCAGCGTTTCCGGAGCGGTTCCCGGTGTTGCTGGAGAGCCGGGCGCGGCACGCACGTTCGGGTCGGTACGACTTGCTGCTGGCCAGTACCGCCGAGCATCTGGTGCAGGTGGCACCCGATCAAGTCCATGACGAACAACACCGGTTGGTCGGCAGCGACTTGCTTGTGCTGTTGGACCAAAGGCTCGCAGCCCTTGGGACAACACCCGGTCCCGGCCATTTTGCCGGTGGCTACGCACTGCTGATGTCCTACGAATATGCGGCCTGTCTGGAACCGAAACTGGCACAGACGCTACCGAGGGACCACTCGCCACTCGCCGTTGCGTTGCGAACACCCTTGGCCTTGGTGCGTGATCACGTCGACCAGAGTGTGACGGCGGTATTCGAGCCTTCTTCCGGCGAATGGGCGGAAGAACTTCTTCGGCGACTCGACGTCGGGCGCTTGCCGGACATCGCGCCATTGGGTTTGGGCGAATGGCACGAAGACGAGCCAGCCGGATTCATTGAAGGCGTCGAACGCATCCGTGACTATGTTGCCGCAGGTGACGTGTTCCAGGTCAACCTGTCGCGGCGTTGGCATGGGCACGTGGCGCCCGGCACTTTGCCGATCGATTTGTATCGACGCTTGCGCGAAGCCAATCCGGCGCCGTTTGCGGGCAGTTTCCGGTTCGGTCACCTGGCGGTGCTCAGTTCTTCTCCGGAGCGTTTGGTGTCGGTGCGTGGTGACCGGGTCGAGACTCGCCCGATTGCCGGGACCCGACCGCGCGGAATCGGTGAACACGACGATCAGCTTCAAGCCGAGTTGATGTCGCATCCGAAGGAGCGCGCCGAACACGTCATGTTGATCGATCTCGAGCGCAACGATCTCGGACGCGTGTCGGTGCCCGGCAGTGTCGAAGTCGACGAACTCATGTGCATCGAAAGTTATACGCACGTGCACCACATCGTCTCGAATGTCCGCGGCCGGCTGTTGCCTGATGCCTCCGTGCGCGACATCATTGCGGCGGTGTTTCCGGGCGGCACCATCACGGGCTGTCCCAAGATCCGCTGCATGCAGATCATCGCCGAACTCGAACAGACGCCGCGCGGGTTCTATACCGGCGCGATGGGTTTTGTCGGTCCGGGCCGGCAGATGGAGCTCAATATCCTGATCCGCACGATGACCCTGTCCGGACAGGAACTGTCACTCCGCGCCGGCGCCGGGATCGTGTTCGATTCGGTACCCGCTCGCGAACTGGACGAAACCCGCCACAAGGCACGTGGTCTGCTGCGCGCCCTGGAACGCGACACATGAAGGCCTGGCGCAATGGCGAACCGGTGCACGGCGACTGGGCGACCTTGCGGGCCATGCACTACGGCGACGGGCATTTCACGACCATGCGCGTGGTGAACGGCAAGGTGGTCTGGTGGCCGCTGCATGACGCACGCCTGACCGAAGCCAATCGGCGGCTGCGAATTCATTTTGATGCGTGGCAGGTAGTGACGGATCACGTGGCAGACCTCGCCATGGAACTCAAGAATGGGATCCTCAAACTGATCATCACCCGCTCCAGCGACCGTCGTGGTTATGGCAGCAATGGCGCACGCTCGGAATGGCTTGTGTTCGCCGAAGCCGGTCTCCCCGAACCGCGACCAGCGCTGTCCCTGGGCATTGCGGCGACTCGCCTGGCGATCCAGCCTGCACTGGCCGGTCTCAAACACCTGAATCGACTGGAACAGGTGCTGGCGCGCGACGAAGCCCCGCTCGACGAGCACGACGACCTGCTCATGCTCGATATGGAAGGCAACGTGGCCTGCACCACGTCGGCCAACCTGTTCATTGGGTCCAATGGGCAATGGCGAACCCCGGATGTCAGCCGTGCCGGGGTGGCTGGCGTCTGTCGCGAGCGGCTGCTTGCCATGACGCCCGTCCAGGTCGGGCCGGTGCCATTGAGTGAACTGCTGGCCGCCGATGAGGTCTTCTGCTGCAATGCCGTGCGTGGCGTGATGCCCGTGCGGCGAATCGGTGACCGGGTATTCAGCCCGGGTCCAGCCAGCCATGCTTTGATATCGCAAATCCAGGCGGAGCTCGAATGCTGAAGTGGTTTCGACGATTGTGCTTGTTGCTGACGGTCGTGGCGGTCATCGCCGCGGTCTGGATCTATCGCGACTACCAGAAGTTCAGCGACACGCCGATGCCGCTTGCGGGGCACGAAATGGTACTCGACGTGTCGATGGGGACGTCGTTCAACCAGATCGTCCGGCAACTTGGCAAACAGGGCGTCACGGAGGCGCCGCGCGAGTATTGGCGTGCATTGGCGATGGAACTTGGCGTGATCCGCACGCTGCGCGCCGGCGAATACCTGCTCGAACCCGGCATGACCCCAAGGCAGTTGCTCACGCGGATGGCGAAGGGCAGGGTGATCCACCATCAATTCACGATCGTCGAAGGTTGGACCTTCCGAGAACTGCGTCTTGCACTGGCCAAGGCCGAGAAGCTGAAGCAGGAGCTGCAGGGACTGGGCGACGACGACATCATGGCGCGTGTCGGCAAACCGGGCCAACATCCGGAGGGTCGGTTCCTGCCGGAGACCTATTCGTTCGTGCGCGGCCAGAGTGATCTCGACATTCTCAAGCGGGCATTCGGCTCGATGGACGAACACCTGTTGCGCGAATGGAATGCGCGTGCGCCGGAATCGCCGTTGAACAGCCCGGAGGAACTGTTGATCCTGGCATCGATCGTTGAAAAAGAGACTGGCCGTGCCGAAGACCGGGGCCCGATCGCCGGTGTGTTCACGCGCCGCCTCAAGATCGGCATGCGATTGCAGACCGACCCGACCGTCATCTATGGACTGGGCTCGAGCTTCAACGGCAACCTCACTCGCAAACATCTGGAAACCGACACCCCGTACAACAGCTACACCCGCTCCGGGTTGCCGCCCACGCCGATCGCCTTGCCGGGTTTGGCGGCCATCCAGGCGGCGGCGCGGCCGGCACCGGGTGATGCCCTGTACTTCGTTGCGAAGGGTGATGGTCATTCGCACTTTTCGGCGACACTCGGTGA
>JBEIPT010000364.1:0-3989 GCA_040376895.1 Lysobacteraceae bacterium
CGATCCCCAACGCGACCAGCATGTCGGCAGCAAGCTCGCACAGTCCGCAAGTCTCCCGCCGAATCAATTGCAGACCCATTCAGATCTCGCCCAGTTCACGCTGCACTTTCTTGGGCAGCTTGGCGCGAACCAAACGATAGGCATGAACCATCGACTCGCGCAGCCGGTCTTCGGGCCACTCGGCCGAAGACAGCACCGAGATCCAATGTGCCCGAGCCATGTAAGGAGCTGGAATCACGTGCGGCTGATCGGTCAGTTCAAGAAAACGCTCTTCTTCAACCTTGAAGCTGACCTGCCCATGGTTCTTGCCCTGGAAACAATAGACCGCAAACATCTTGCCGACCACCATGAACACCAGGTCGTCATGCCACTTCACTTCCGACGTGACGCCGGGCAGCGTGTCCAACCATTCGTGAAAGCGCTGCGGATCCATGGAACCTCCGACTCGTGCGCCGGAGGCAGGTGCGTCCGGCAAGCGCTCACATTGTGCAGTGATGGAGGCTTGGAAGCCAGCCAATCCAAATCACCCGACACCAATCAGCGAGTCGGGAGCGATTTGGCCTTTTGACCCCAGGCGACGGCAGGCGGCACTCGCTCCATCAGTTGCTGTTCGGTGATTGGCCAACGCAGAAGGCCCTGACTGCCGGCATAAGCGGCCCGGGCGCGCTCCATTGGACGCAGGTCGGTAGCCACCATGATTATGGGAACGCCAGTCTTGCTTTGATGGTGGGCCAATGTGCGGCACAAGCGATAGCCCTGCTCGTCGGCCCAACGAGCGTCGATCAGAATCAGATCGACGCTTGCGCTGGCAAACAGTGCCAGAGCGTCTTCTTGACCGTTTGCCAGCTGGACCTCGGCCCCAAGGGACCGAAGGATCGCAAGGTCTGATTGCACGGCTGCCGGTGAAGGCGTGACCAACAAGACCTTCAGGTGATTCAGGGGATGAATCGGCAAGGGTGCGACGGTCGCAGCAGGCTTCATTGGACCGGGCAACGGGTTGTTTGCCAGCTCCGTCCGGGCCGTGCCGACCCCATGAGGATCTTTGTTGACCGCCTCGACACGATGCGGCGTTGGTGTGATCGGCTTCGGCGTTGCGGGACGGGGCAGCCGATCCATGCGTACTTCAAAGCCCTCGTGAGGCGGCGCCGGGGATTCCGCGATCGGCGCTGCAAGCGTCTGCTCCCAGGATTTGATCGACTCGTCCAGCAGGCGCAGCGGACCTGCTTCGCCCCCCCAGGAACGCCGCATGCTCAACCACGATACATACTCGGGCGGCTTGGCGCGTGACGCAGGATCAACACCATCAATGGCTTCGTAGACCAGCCCTGCCAACGACTGCAGCAGCAGGTCTTCGGCGATGCACAGACCAGGTGCCCCCAGAACGCCGGTCTCCGACACCGAGATCAACGGCACATCGAGCAAACGCTGATTGAGAAACGCCTGAGTACGCTCGATGTTGAGCGTGCTCCAGTTCACGACTACGACGTCAGCCGGTTCGTTCGCCCTGATGATGCGAAAACCGCGCGGCAAGCTGTGAGCGGCAGACTCCAGGACCAACGCCATCATGCGAAGTTCCGATCGGCCAAAGCCTAGACACAGAACGCGGACCGAGTCAGGCATGAAAAGTCCATTGGAGTTGCGGTTGACTTTATGAACGGCTGCTTGATCCTAAACGTGACATGAGTCACGTTGATCTCCAAGACATGATTGTTTGAAACTGATTCGCATGGTGTCGTCCCTTCACGGAAGCACCCGTCAGTCGGCTTGGCTTTGATCCACACTTGGGAGGTCATGCTGGACGCCGGGCAGGGTCATCCTGGCTCGTGAGACCCAGCATGCGCCACCCGGACAGTTCGTTGTTGGCCAGGTTCACGCTCCCGGCCCTGATGCCCGCAAGTTGCCCGCGAGACGCCCCTCGCACGTCCGATTTCCTCACTAGGCTGCTTTCGCCTTGATGACGGACATGCCGATGCTGGTAGCGATTGATGAACATTTGATGGAAACCCGTCCGCCACAGGGACGCAACGGTATCCATTCTGCCGCAATCGAATTCCTCTACTTTGGCGCCAAGGAGGCGCGCGCGTGCCTCTTTGCCGGCTTGTTCTTCATGGCGGTGTTCCTGATGCCACGCGCAGGCCTGTTCGGCTTGCCGCGTTACGACGCACTGCTGCTGGTGGCCATCGCCATCCAGGCCTTCATGTTGTGGCAGAAGCTCGAGACTTTCGATGAACTGAAGGCGATCACGCTGTTCCATCTGGTCGGATTCGCATTGGAAGTATTCAAGACCTCCGGGACCATCCAATCCTGGAGTTACCCCGATCCCGCCTACACCAAGGTATTCGGTGTACCGCTGTTCTCGGGCTTCATGTATGCCGCCGTGGGCAGTTACATCATCCAGGCCTGGCGCCTGTTCGACCTGAGAATCGAACATCATCCGCCATTCTGGATGGGCGCGTTGATCGCCAGTCTGATCTACCTGAACTTCTTCACCCACCACTACATCGGCGACTACCGCTGGTACCTCGCTGCGTGCGCACTGGGGCTCTATGCCCGCACCACGGTCCTGTTCAGGCCGAGACACATCGATCGGCGCATGCCCTTGCTGCTTGCCATGATCCTCATCGGCTTCTTCATCTGGCTTGCCGAAAACATCAACACCTTCTTCGGGATCTGGCGTTACCCCAACCAGATGGGCGCCTGGTCGGTTGTTCATGTCGGCAAATGGAGTTCCTGGGCGCTGTTGGTGCTGATGACCTTCACGATCGTCGCGCACCTCAAGCACATCAAGGCCAGCATCCGCGTACCCGAATGAACTCGCAGCCTGGGCTGAGCGAAGCGAAGTCCAGCTTGCGGCAGCGCTGCAGAAAGCACCGTGTTGGCATGTCCGGCGATATCGGCGCGTTCTGCCCAGAGTACGCGGCCCAGTGGCATCGAGATCACCCGTACCCGGGCATCAAGGCCGAATGACCTAGGATTGCTCCGGGCAGCGATTCACCTTATTCGCCAGTTTCGAATCCGGACCGGAACAGGACTCGAGCGATTTCCGCGACGAATGCGCGTCGCGTCACCTCGCCCGCGGCTGCCTGAGTGCCGGCAATGAACCATCGGCCGCCTTCGGTGCCGATGGCACTCACTGCTTGCGTACAAACGCGATCATTGTTGCACACACTGGAATAGCTGATCTGTCCATCCCGGTCCACGAGCATCGCGTAGGTTGCATGTCCGACAGAGCCAGCAACGCCAACGCGGCCGTCGATGTCCATGTCCAGTGCGGTGGCTTTGCCTGGCAGCGGCATGGACCATGCCAGATCACCGTTCGGTGCTGTGCGCACCAGGTAAACAGAGTCCGGAGTACCACCGGTTGTCCAGATGGAGGCAATCCCATGTTCGGCGCTGGCGACATTGCGATCGCCGGCGCCAGCGATCGGCATGGGGTCATGCGTTCGCGAGAACACCTGGACGCCCGAACGCAGGTAACGCTGCACCGAACGCCCGTCGATGAAGTCCATCACACCTTCCGGATGCAGGATCCAGTCGCCGTGCGAAACTGGAAACACCCGCCGACTGCCCGGTATCGGCTGGAACGCCGCATCCAATTCGAACAGCACGCTTTGCGATTGCGGAGACGATTCCCAGGTCATCACGTCGACTCGATCACCGGGACCGACGACTGCATCGTAGTCGGCGTCCGCGAACGCCATCATCTGGTTTCCGCGAACCTTGTAGACAGACGAATACCCGGCACGGACAATCGCGTCTCCGTTTGACAGATAGTCCAACCTCGGCTCGGGGTTGCCCGAACCACCCACACCCAGGCGGAAATACTCGGAGCCATCGGCAAACAATCGAATGAAGTCGAGTTGATCGCCGACCAGGTCAACGCCTCCACCGGGCAAGCGACGCACTGCGTAAAACTCGTCGTCAGGAAGCGAGTTGAAGATGTGGTTGGCCCGCAACACGCGGGTCCATTCAGCCCCCATCACGTCGTC
>JBEIPT010000584.1:0-1876 GCA_040376895.1 Lysobacteraceae bacterium
ACCGTGTCGCGTGTGCACCTCACCGGCAAGGGCAACCTGGAAATGGTCCTGCATGTGGCCTTCGATACCGATCAAACGGAAGGCAGTGCCCTGTTCAAGCGCGGTGATCAGACCGTGCGACTGCAGATCGTCGACAGCGACGATCTTTGACCCCGAATCGCGCCCAACCGTTCATTCCCGAACCAATCCGAAGCGCATCGTTTCCAACTGTCATCTCAACGACACATGGGCTTAAACCTGTGGGTCGATGCTTGAGTGTCCATGTTTTGGCCCGGACCGTCAGTGATCGACGGATTCGAGTCACCTCCAGTCACTCGAACCCGGAACCGATCCGTCCATGCCCCATTTGCCGCCAGATTCCGTCTCCAATCCGGGAGACAACGCTTCGTTGACGCAGGTCATTCATCAAACGCTGCTCGCCAGCCCGGCGCGGCGCAGGCTTCTGCTGGGTGGCCTTGGCGCTGCGGTGTTGCCGTTCTTTGCCGCATGCAACCGGCAAACCGTGAACGGCGCACCTGCTCCACCATCGAATGATCATGACCTTGAGTCCATCTTTGGCTTCACTGCGATTCCCACCAGCAGCAGTGACCAAGTCATTGTCCCAAGCGGCTACAGTGCCACGGCGTTCATTCCCTGGGGTGACCCGATCCGGCTCGATGCGCCTGCGTTTGCGCCAGACGCCTCGCAATCTGCGGCGGATCAAGCCCAACAGTTCGGTGACAACCACGATGGGATGGCGTACTTCGGGTTCAGTGAACTATCGGACCAATTCGGCGACCGGAGTGATGAAGGCCTGTTGGCCGTGAATCACGAGTACATCAACCCGGAATACTTGTTTGCTCCGGGTCAGGACGCTGAAAACTGGCTTCTGCCCTACACCATCGACAAAGCGCGCAAGGCTCAAGCTGCTCACGGTTGCAGCGTTGTCCATGTGCGCCGAGATGCCGATGGACAAATCAGTCACGTGCTGGACTCCAGGTTCAACCGTCGGATCACAGGGAATACGCCGGTGTTGATCTCGGGCCCTGCTGCGGGGCATCCGCTGATGCAGACCAGTGCGGATCCCGCTGGCCTGGAAGTACTGGGCACAATCGGAAACTGCGGCAACGGCCGCACCCCCTGGGGGACCTATCTCACCTGCGAAGAGAATGTCACCGACTACTTCGGTTGGCGTGGCGAGCGGACGCCTTCTTCTGCCGAACGCAGATATGGTTTGATGAAGGATGGCGTCGGTTATCTGTGGCACACCGTCGACCCGCGCTTTGACTTGTCCGCCAACCCGAACGAACCGAATCGTTTCGGATGGATCGTAGAAATCGACCCGTTCAACCCCGAAAGCCAACCAACGAAACGGACGGCTCTGGGCCGTTTCAAGCACGAGAACGCCGAGTTGGTTGTCGCCCGCGACGGAAAGATCGTCGTCTACATGGGTGATGACGAGCGCAACGAGTACATCTACAAGTTCATCAGCGAAGGGATGTTCGATCCGGCCAATCCAGGCAGTGAACACAATCGCGCACTGCTCGATCGAGGCACGCTGTATGTCGCCCGGTTCGATGCCGGTACCGATGCCGATGAAGGTCTGGGCCGCGGAATCTGGATTCCGCTTCTGCACGGACAGAACGGCCTTACTGTGGAGAATGGTTTTGCCAGCCAGGCGGAATTGCTGATCCGCTGCCGACAAGCTGCCGATCGTGTTGGCGCGACGATGATGGATCGACCGGAATGGGTAGCCGCCAACCCGACACGTTCGGGAGAAGTATTCGTGACGCTGACCAACAATGACCGACGCGGCGGCGACACCATCAATCAGCCCGATGGAACAACACCAGCGGCCGGCGCTGCACCACCAACCGACCTGGCCAATCCGCGCGCG
>JBEIPT010000159.1:0-8235 GCA_040376895.1 Lysobacteraceae bacterium
GCCGAAGCTTCGCGCGAGACTCTCCCTCATCCGGCCTTCGGCCACCTTCTCCCGTTTCACGGGAGAAGGCTTGGTTTTCTGCGCGTGGCTTCAAGTTTGATGCGTGAATACGCACGTCGGAAAGGTGCGATCGGGACTCCCACCGCTCTGATACGGCTCGGCAGTCATGGCGCTGCTTTAGGCTTCTGCAATCGTTCATGCCACTCCGGAATCAGCATGAGCGCAGCGGAGCCATAGTAGCGATGGTATTCCGCAACCATCTCGCCCTTGACGATGACCGGATCGGTTTCGACATGCCGCTTGGCTGTTTCGATGTCGTCAACCGCCAGCACGAACAGGCCGCGCCAACCGTCTACGCCATCCAGCGGGCCAGCCAACGCCAGCACACCTTCCTTGCTGAGTCGCCCCATGTTCGCAAAGTGGCCTTTGAACATTTCGTCGCGCTCCGGCCCTTTCGGCACCGGCGTCTCACTCGACTTCAGGATCACCAGCACGAACTTGCGCATGCCCATGTCGTCGGCACCGGTTCGTTGCGCGAGTTCGGCATCATGGGCGGGCACCGCGATGGCCGGTTTTTCTTCAGCCGCAGTGACGGACAGACTCAGGCCCGTCAGCAGGCACATCAACAAGCGGAAGCGAACGGACATGGGCTACTCCTGTGAAGTCTTCGGTACCCCGACAATGCTCGTCCATGATCCCATTGGCATGACCCAATGGTCACGACACTCTGATTCAGCAGGAACCACCCCCTGATCGCGGGGTATGGGGCACGAGGCAGGACGCATAGGATGCGCTCCTACTCCCGTGAGCAATAGACCCATGTCCCGATCGATCCGTCGCAACGCCCTGCTCGCCATCGCCTGTGCAGGCGCCCTGAGCTTCGCCAATCCTGCCTTCGCCATCTTCCAGAATGGCGGTTTCGAATTGAACGACTACAGCAGTTGGTTGCTTGGTGGTGGTTCGAATCCGGGCCTGAGTGGCGCGCCACCGTTTACGGGTGCGAATATCCAGGTGACCGCCGGTGCGCCCGGTCCGGCGACGCTGGTCAACGTGCTCGTCGACGCTCGCGCGCCCCTGCTGGTGCTGCCGCGCGTCGGCGCCACGACCGCCAAGCTCAACAATGAGAGCGGTGGCGCTCTGGTCACCACACTCCGCCAGATCGATACGGTCACCGCCGCCGACATCGACTCTTCCGACGGTCTGCCGCACATCCGGTTTTCGTTCGCACCCGTGCTTGAAGATCCAAGTCACAGTGCCGATGACCAGCCGTTCTTTTACGTGTCGCTGCGCCGTGTGTCGGACAACAGTCTGCTGTTCGAACAGTTCGCGTATTCCGGCCAAGCCGGCGTCAACTTCCTGGACGGCCAGTCACCTTGGAAATACCTGCAGTTCCAGGACGTCGACATCGTTTTGCCGGCAAACGCCGTGGGCGAACAGGTAGAACTGACCGTCCTCGCCGCCGATTGTGCGTTGGGCGGCCACGGTGGTTATGTCTACATCGACGGTTTCGGTTCGGCCGTGCTGCCGCCGCCCGGTGGCGGCAATGCCGGTGTTGTACAGGAAGTCCCGGCAACGAGCCTGTGGGCGCTGTTGCTGATGGGCCTCGGCATGGTGTTCGTCGCCCGGCGCAGTCAGCAAACCTGATCATTGCAGAGGGGCCACGGAAGGCCCCTCTCCCTGTTTCAGAACCGTCGTTCAGCCAAACAAGTCCCGTAGCGCCACACCCGGGTCCGGCGCGCGCATGAACGCTTCGCCGACGAGGAATGCGTGGATGCCGGCGTCACGCAACTGTTTGACGTCAGCCGCGGCATGAACGCCACTTTCGGTGACGAAGACACGATCGGCCGGACACTGCCGAACCAGGTCGATGCTGGTCTGAAGGCTCGTCTCGAACGTCCGCAGATTTCGGTTGTTGACGCCGATCAGCGTTGCCGACGTTTCCAGCGCCCGCTCGAGTTCCGCAGCATCATGCGCTTCAATCAATGCGTCCATGCCGAGGCTGATGGCCAGGTCGGCAAACTCGGTCAGTCGGCTATCCGGCAACGCCGCCACAATCAGCAGCACACAATCGGCGCCCAAAGCACGCGCCTCATGGATCTGCCAGGCATCGATCGTGAAATCCTTGCGCAACACCGGCAGCGAACACGCGGCACGCGCTTGCTTCAGGTATCGATCGTCACCCTGGAAAAAGTCGACGTCGGTCAGCACGGACAGACACGCCGCCCCGCCCTGCTCGTATTGTTTCGCGATTTCGGCGGGTTCAAACCGTTCGCGAATCACGCCCTTGCTCGGCGAGGCTTTCTTGACTTCGGCAATCACTGCCGAACGGCCTTTGGCAATTTTCGCTTCGATCGCTTCGGCGAATCCGCGCGGCGGTTCCTGCGTGGCCGCTCTCGCCTTCAAGTCAGCGAGCGTCGATTGTGACGACCGAACCGCCACTTCCTCGCGTTTGCGGGCAAGAATCCGTTCCAGAATATCGCTCACGACTTGCCTCCGATCCGGCGGCTCGCCGCCACATAGTCATCCAACTTGCGCGTGGCTGCGCCCGAAGCGAGTACTGCTCTCGCTGCTGCCAAACCATCGGCGATCGAGTCCACACGTCCGGACGCGAACAGCGCCGCACCCGCATTCAGCGCCACGATCTCATGGGCTGGCCCAGCCTCTCCCGCCAAGGCGCGCAACAACATGGCCCTGGACTCTTCGGCGTTGGCAACCCGCAAGTTTCTGCTCGCAGTCATCGCAATCCCGAAATCTTCCGGATGGATCTCATATTCGCGGACGGAACCATCGATCAATTCGCCCACCAAGGTGCTGCCGCCCAACGTGATTTCATCCATGCCATCGCGACCAAATACGACCAGGGCACGCGTTGCGCCAAGCCGTTCCAGTACGCGCACCTGGATACCAACCAGATCGGCATGGAACACACCCATCAGGATATTCGGCGCGCCGGCCGGGTTGGTCAACGGGCCCAGAATGTTGAAGATGGTCCGTACACCCAACTCGCGTCGAACCGGTGCGACATGGCGCATGGCCGGATGATGCATCGGCGCAAACATGAAGCCCACGCCAGTCTGCGCAATCAGTTCGGCGACCTGGGTCGGCTGCAGTTCGATGACAGCACCCAGTGCTTCCAGTACGTCGGCGGCACCGGACTTCGAACTGACTGAACGGTTGCCATGTTTCGCGACCCGCGCACCGCTGGCCGCCACGACGAACATGCTGGCAGTCGAGATGTTGAAGGTGTGGGCGCCATCACCACCGGTGCCGACGATGTCGACCAGGTGTTCGCGATCAGGCACTTCCACGAGCGCCGCGAACTCGCGCATCACCTTCGCTGCACCGGCGATCTCGCCGATGGTCTCCTTCTTCACGCGCAGTCCGGTGAGGATCGCAGCCTGCATGGGCGCCGACACTTCACCGCGCATGATCTGGCGCATCAGCTCGACCATCTCGTCGTGGAAAATTTCGCGGTGCTCGATGGTCCGCTGTAGGGCATCCTGCGGCGTAAACTGCATCACACGCCCCGCACGAAGTTGCCGAGCAATTGCAAACCCGAACGGGTCAGAATCGACTCCGGATGAAACTGCACACCCTGGACGGGCAGACTCTTGTGGCGCAGTCCCATGATCTCGTCGATGCTGCCATCTTCATTCTGGGTCCAGGCGGTCATTTCCAGACAATCGGGAAGACTGGACTGCTCAACGACCAGCGAGTGATAACGAGTCGCCTCGAAGGGCTGCGGCAGATCCGAGAACACGCCGACGTTGTGGTGGTGAATCATGGACGTCTTGCCGTGCATGATCTGCTTCGCCCGGATCACGCGTCCACCAAAAGCCTGGCCGATACTCTGGTGGCCCAGACACACGCCCAAGATCGGGAACCGGTTGCCCAGACGTTCGATCAGCTCCAGCGAAATGCCCGCCTCATTGGGTGTACAGGGCCCCGGTGAAATGACGATCCGGTCGGGCGACAGCGCCGCGACCTCATCAACACTGAGCGCATCATTGCGGTACACCCGCACGTCCTCACCCAACTCGCCCAGATACTGGACAAGGTTGTAGGTGAAGCTGTCGTAATTGTCGATCATCAAGAGCATCGTGGCGTGCCGCTACCGGTAAAACGGGCAGGCTCGCGGGCTTGGGTTGTCTTGTCAAGATCGGGATGGGCATATGGCTGACGGGCCGGTTCGGCTTCGGTCCTGGGAATCGCCGACTTTCGTCAAGGATTCCCGGTCCGGGCTACGACAAATCGCTCACGCCCGCGCGATCGGCATCCCAGCCAGCAAATCCGCCAGCTCATCGGCATGTTCTTCTTCAACGGCCAGAATTTCCTTCAGCAGCTGGCTGGTGGTCGGGTCCTGGTCGCCGAGGTACTGAATGAGCTCACGGTAGCTATCGATGGCGATTCTCTCGGCCACGAGGTTTTCCTTGATCATGTCGACGAGTGATTCACCCGCGCGGTATTCGGCATGGCTTCGACCGGAAAGACTATCCGGTGAGAAATCCGGTTCGCCGCCGAGCTGCACGATCCGCTCTGCCAACCGGTCTGCATGGCCTTGTTCCTCATTGGAGTGGATCAGGAATTCGTCGGCCGTGCTCTTGGCATGAATACCTCGGGCCATGAAGTGATGGCGACGGTACCGCAGCATACAAACGATTTCCGTGGCCAGTGCATTGTTCAGCTGAGTCAGCACCACCGTCCGGTCGGCCGCATAACCCGCCGTCACCGCCCCCTCCTCGATATGCTGGCGTGCCTGTTGACGCAGGGTCTTGACGTCGGTGAGGACAATACTGGCGCTCATGAAATGCTCCGTGGATTCGACTATCGCAAGTCGCCAGCATCGCGCATCCAGCCACCCGATTTCGGTGCGGCACGACACCTAAGGAGTGTTCGAATGAGTCCCCAGACTCATCAAGACACCGCAAGTCCGGCGCAGGTCCGGACTTGCCTCGCGCCAATCAACGCCGCGCCTTACTCGAAGCCATTCGCGAAGATCTGATCGAGCGGCGCCGTCGGCGTGACGTTCAATGAATTGGAAGCCCCGCCGCTGCCCGCGCTGTTGCGCGCGCTGACCGAGCAGCTGTACTGCGTTCCATTGCTGAGCCCGGTGACGACAATCGGACTGGTGTTTCCAGTGCCGGTCACGGGTCCGGGCGTACAGCTCACTGTGTAGTCGATCACGCCTGCCCCACCATCACTGGCCGGTGCAGTGAAGCTGGCGCTTGCCGTTCCATTACCCGCTGTGAGTGTGTTGAGCGTGGGCGCCCCAGGCGCAACCGCAGCGATGGTGATGCTGAAGGCCTGATCGACATCTCCGGCCGTATTGCTGGCGCGAACGCTGCCCGTAAAGGTACCGGCCTGGGTCGGCACGCCCGACAGGACGGCACCGCTGAGGGTCACGCCAGGCGGGAAACTTCCCGACTGCAAGGCAAACGTCGCCGCCGGCGAACCACTCGCCGTGTAGGTATGGGAGTAGGCACCACCGAACGTACCGCCGGAAGGTGCCAAGCTGGTGAAGACGGGCGGAGTACCCACGGGCGCAAGCGGCAGGGAGACCAGGTCGATCCAGGCGGCATCCGAACCAGCTGAGTCAATCGTGTCTTTCTCGTATGACCAGGTCACCGTATGCGCGCCCGCAGTGATGGCGACCGTATGCTGTTGCCACGCGGCCTCGCCGGAAATGCCCAGTCCACCGATGTTGCCGCAGCTGTTGCCGATGTTCTGAGGCACGTTATCGATGAGGAATCGGAAACAATCCCAGCCAGCTTCAGAAGAGACGCGGCTGAAGAAGGTGATATTGCCGGCCGTGAAGGTACCCGAGGCCTGAATGCGGGCGTTGGTGCTGTTGCCCATGCCGCTGGGTGATCGCAGACTGCAGGCACCTTCCTGCACACTGTCGGTGGTCACCACCCACGCGACACTGCCATCACCCGGTGTCGAAAAACCTGCCGGTACGGCGCAATTGGCTGGAAACACTTCCGGATCCAGAATGGTGACCGTATGCGTGCTCGTGCCGAGCGTCGCACCATTGGTCGGTGCACTCAAAGTAACCGTGAATGTCTCGCCCGCATCGGCCGCGCCATCGGAAATGATCGGTACCGAGATGAACTTTGCGGTGGCATCGCCGGCAGCCCAGTTGAGGGTGCCGTTGGTGGTGGTGTAGTCGCCCGGCGCACTCGCCGTGCCGTTGTTGGTCTGGTAACTGACCGCCACGGGGCCATCACTGCCGCCGGTGCGGTTTACCGCAATCTGTGCCGTGGTGCCTTCGCCGGCACTCAGGGCTGCCTGCGCAAACCCGAGTGTGCCGGGGCCCGCGGCGAGACTGAGCCTGAAGGCGCCGCGGCCGTGGGTGAATGCGAACAGTTGCGCACTATTGCCGGTGCCGATGATCTGCAGGGATTCGGTCGAAACATTGGGGAAGCTCGTCAGTTCGGCGGCCCAGTTGCTGCCACCGTCGACCGTGACAAACACGCCGATGTCGGTTCCCACCCAGACCCGATTGGGATCGGTCGGGTGGACCACGACGGCGAGTGCGGGCACGTCAGGCAGTGCGCCGCTGGCATTGCTCCAGGTGCTGCCCCCATCAATGCTCTTGAGCACATGTGGCGCGCCAAAAGTCGAGATCGCCGCATAGGCGATGTTGCTGTTGCTGGGCGCAAACGCCAGTGCCGCAACATAACCATTGACCGCGACCGACGTCCAGGCGGTGGCAGAAGTCGCCGTGGTGGCCGAGGTGGTGCGATGGATGCGGCTTGATCCGGTCCGTCCGGCCATCAACACCAGA
This sequence comes from Lysobacteraceae bacterium, assembly GCA_040376895.1. Classification (GTDB taxonomy): domain Bacteria; phylum Pseudomonadota; class Gammaproteobacteria; order Xanthomonadales; family Ahniellaceae; genus Ahniella. Next base: position 6,788 of record JBEIPT010000159.1, read on the forward strand.
TCGCTGTTGCCGGTTGCCACCGCGATGGCGGTGACCTGATCATTGCCGGAGTTGAATGGCGTCGAGGCGCCGACCCAGGTGACCGCAGCATCGTCGGTGCGCCAAGCGCGGGTTCCGCCGAACCAGAGCCGCTGACTGGTGTTCGGATCCATGGCAAATGCCGGAATGAAGATACTGCCTTCCGCCGAACTGATCCCGCTGTCGCCATTCACGAACGACGCACCGCCATTGGTGCTGCGTCGGATGTCGACGTTCTGGCAGCCGGCGTAAAGCAGGTTCGTGTTCGACGGATCGACCGCGGTATAGCCGCCATCACCGCAGGTCAGATAGGACCATGCATTCGCCCCTGAGGCGTCGGTGCCGCGGTTGATGCCGTTGTCCTGAGCGCCGCCAAAGTAAGTGGTGCCATTGGGATAGGCACTGCCATGGTAGAACTGCGTCACCGCATAGTTGTTGTTGAGTGGACTCCAGCTCACCACCGGATTTGCAGGTGTACAGGCACTGCCCGTCGTCGCCGGCAACATGGCCACAGCAGCGCGTCCATTCACGGTCCGGTAGATGCCGCCATCCTGACCGTTGTAGATGGTCTGGTTGGCGACGCCGTCGTACTGCGGATGGAACAGAATGAAGTGATGGTCGGGATGGATATTGTCGGCCCGACCCCAATTGAAGCCGCCATCTGCCGAACGGAACATGTTCACACCGCCGACCCAGACATAGTTGCTGTCGGCAGGATCGATCGATACTGCGATGTCGTACCAGCCCTGACCGATGCCCAGACCCAGTCCCGAGCAGGTGAAATAACCTGACAGCAACATGGTATTGCCGTGATGGGGATCGCTGTTGCGGACCGTTGCCGTCCAGGTCTGGCCGCCATCGTCCGAGCGGAAGAAGGCATGAAGCTGATCCTGGTAATCACCACCGCCCACGCCGTCGCGATTGAATCCGGGCACCAGACTGGTGCTGATCGCGTACGCCCGCGTGCCACGAATGGCAACCGCCGTGCGACCCATGGTGCCAACGTCGAGCGTGCCGGCGCCGAGAGTCTGAGTCCAGGTTGTCGTGTCGGTACTGCGGAGCACCTTGCCCTGCGAGAAATTGCCGCAGCCGGCCAACCAGGTATCGGTGCCGGTGATCGTCGTCACCGCAAGGTCGAGGCAGCGAATTTCCGTCGAGCGCTGGGTGAAACTGCTTCCGCCATTGTTGCTGACGAAGATACCGGTGTTGGTGGCGGCGACCACGATCTGGTTGTTCGAGGGCGCCACGAACAGATCGTTGACGTAGTGAAAGTTGCTTCCCGTCGTGGCCGCGAGTTGTGTCCAGGTGGCACCAGCGTCGGTCGACTTGAAGATGCCCGCGCCACGAATGGCATCGACATTGAAGCTGCCCTCGCCGGTACCGGCATAGAGGACAGCCGAGTTCGTCGAGTCCATCGCCAGTGAGACCAC
>JBEIPT010000280.1:0-5163 GCA_040376895.1 Lysobacteraceae bacterium
CGCGAAGCGCGCCGCCTCGGTTTTGGCGAGGGTATCGCTTTGGCGTCGACCGGCCTGTTGTCGGAAGGTGCTGGCGAGAATCTGTTCCTGGCGTTTGACGGCAAGCTGTACACCACACCGGTCTCGGCCGCGATCCTCAATGGCATCACGCGCAATACCGTGATGACTCTCGCTCGTAACATGGGCATCGAAGTGATCGAGCAGGACATGCCGCGCGAATACCTGTATCTGTGCGATGAACTGTTCATGTGCGGCACGGCCGCCGAGATCACGCCGATCAAGAGTGTGGACGGCAAAAAGATCGGTGCTGGCGAGCCGGGCCCGCTGACGCGGAAGGTGAAGGACCAGTTCTTCGGCTTGTTCAAGGGCACGACACCGGATCCGCTAGGCTGGCTCGAGTATCTTTGAACCATCCGGGGCCTGCCGTGCTGAAATCAATCTTCGTCAAGGACTTCGCGATCATCGATCGCGCCGAGGTGCCGCTGGGTTCGGGCATGACCGTGCTCACCGGTGAAACCGGCGCCGGCAAGTCCCTGCTGGTTGACGCGCTGTTGTTGCTCACCGGTGGCCGATCCGATGCCGGCGTCGTGCGTCACGGTGCCGAACGTGCCGAATTGCACGCCGAGTTCGAGCTGCCCGTCGGCAGTCCCGCGCGGCAATGGCTGGTTGATCAGGAACTGGACGACGACGAGGCGTTGCGTCTGCGCCGGATCGTGCGTGCCGACGGCAACTCGCGCGCCTACATCAACGATCGCCCCTGCTCGCTCACACAATTGCGCGAGTTGTGTGCCTTGCTCGTCGAGATTTATGGTCAGCACGAACATCAGGCCTTGCTGCAACGGGTGCAGCAACTTCGGTTGCTGGATCGGTTCGGCAAACACGAAGAACTGTTGTCGCGGGTAGCGAGTGCCTGCCGGCAACAGCAGTCGATCGAGCGGGCGTTGTCCGAACTGGATGGGGCCGGCAGCGGTGATCCGGATCGGGTGGAATTCCTGAAGTTCCAGTTGAAGGAATTGAAGCGTGATGCACTCAGTGCTGAAGCGCTGCAGAAACTCGTCGACGATCACAAGCGCGCAAGCAACGCCAGTCAGCTTCTGGAAGGCAGTGCCAAACTCGGTGAGCTGATCGATGGTGATGACAGTCAATCGCTGCGCAGTTTGCTTGCCGATGCGCGCGGCGAACTTGAAAAACTCGGCATGCTCGACGACTCGTTGAATCCGGTGCTTGAGTTGCTGGATGCCGCCGATATTCAGTTCAGCGAAGCGGCCGATATCCTGTCGCGTTATCGCGATCGCCTGGATCTCGACCCGCAACAGTTCCAGAAACTGGACCAGCAACTGGCGCGCATCCACGAACTGGCGCGCAAACATCGTATTGCGCCCAAGGACTTGTCCGACAAGGCGGCTGCGGTGGAGCAGGAGTTGCTGCGCATTGAAGGCGCCAGCGGCGAGCGCGAACGATTGTTGGCGTCGCTGGTTGTGGCGCAAAAGGAATACCAGTCTGCCGCTCAGGCACTGGCGACGGCACGCACCGGCAGTGCCCGCAAACTGGATTCAGCAGTCACCCGGATTCTCAACGAGTTGGCGATTGCCGGTCGCTTTGTGGCGGCAATCACGCCGCGCGCCGAGACCACGCCCAGTCCATCCGGTCTCGACGAAGTGGAGTTTCTGGTCAGCCCGAATCCCGGTCAGCCCGAACGGCCTTTGCGCAAGGTCGCATCCGGTGGCGAACTCGCGAGAATTGCGTTGGCGATCGAAGTGGCTACGCTCGGTTCCGATGAAGTGCCGGTCATGGTGTTCGACGAGGTGGACTCCGGCATTGGCGGTGCCACGGCCGAAGTGGTTGGCCGCAAGTTGCGTGAACTGGGCGGCGCGCGCCAGGTCTTGACGGTCACGCATCTGCCGCAGGTTGCAGCACTCGGTCACGCGCATTTGCGCGTCGCCAAATCAAGTGTCGACGGCCAGACGCGCACGCAAATCGAAGTACTGTCGTCGGCTGCGCGGATCGATGAAGTGGCGCGTATGTTGGGTGGAATCGAACAGACTGCCGAAAACCGCGCCGCGGCAAAAGCCATGCTGGATAGCGCCTCCAAGCGCTGAATTCGCGGGCTCGGCACAAAGTATGACGGTGCATGACCTGCTGCCGTTGCGACCCGGGAAACCCGCGGGCTACACTGAAGAATGATCGGGCTGACTCAATACGGCCCACCAACCGGAGTTCAGCCCGTGAGCCAACAAGACAAGCTGCTAGCTTTTTGCGACGAGATTTGGGATCGCCAGATCATTCCCGAGCTGGTCGAGTACATCAAGATTCCCGCCAAGAGCCCCGCGTTCGACGCGAACTGGCAGGACCACGGTTACCTCAAGACCGCGATGGACCAGATCGAAGATTGGGTCCGTCGTCAGCCCATCACCGGCATGACCGTCGAGCGCGTTCAGTTGCCTGGTCGCACGCCGCTGTTGTTCATCGACATTCCCGGCAAGGGCGACGACTGCATCCTGATGTATGGCCACATGGACAAACAGCCGGAAATGGTCGGCTGGGGTGTCGATCTCGGCGCCTGGAAACCGGTGATCGCCGGCGACAAGCTTTATGGTCGCGGTGGCGCCGATGACGGGTATGCCACGTTCGCATCGCTGACTGCGGTGATGGCACTGCAGGAACGGGGCATGAACCATTCCCGGGTCGTCATCGTGATCGAGGGTTGCGAAGAATCCGGCTCCTACGATCTGCCGTTCTACATCAATCATCTGGCCCCGAGGATCGGCACGCCGTCGCTGGTCATCTGCCTCGATTCCGGTTGCGGCAATTACGACCAGCTCTGGTTGACCACATCGTTGCGTGGTCTGGCCGGCGGCACGCTGCGGGTACGTGTGCTCGACGAAGGTGTGCATTCCGGTGATGCCAGCGGCATCGTGCCGAGTTCGTTCCGTATCGTCCGCAATCTCCTTGATCGGATCGAGGACGTGAATACCGGACGAATCAAGGCGGAAGTGCTGCATGTCGACATTCCGGCCGAACGCAAAGTGCAGGCGCGCGACGCGGCCGGCATTCTGGGTACGCATGTGTACGACAAGTTTCCGTGGCCGAATGGCGTCAAGCCGATGAACGACGACCTGGCCGAGCTGGTGTTGAACCGCACCTGGCGCCCGACCTTGTCGGTCACCGGCGCCGAAGGTCTGCCGGCGCTGGAAGATGCCGGCAACGTGTTGCGCCCGCATACGGCACTCAAGTTGTCCGTGCGTTTGCCGCCGACACTGGACCCGGCCGTGGCTTCCGCAAGGCTCAAGGAAATCCTCGAGAAAGATCCGCCGTACGGTGCACGCATCGAGTTCGATGTCGAGAAGTCGTCCTGCGGTTGGGCTGCTCCGAGCCTCGTTCCTTGGCTCGCTGACTCCGTCGACACCGCGTCGAAGGATTACTTCGGCCCGAAGTCGGCGGCGATGGGCGAGGGCGGCACGATCCCGTTCATGGGCATGCTGCAGGCGCGTTTCCCCGATGCCCAGTTTGTCGTCACCGGTTTGCTTGGGCCCAAGTCGAATGCCCATGGTCCGAACGAATTCCTGCATATCCCGACCGGCAAGAAACTGACGGCGGCGATGGCGCGGATCATGTCCGACCATTTCGTCAACCGCGGATCACCGACCACGGCCTGAACCTTTAGAGATACGCAGCGCGCCATGGTTGGCGCGTGGTCAAGAAACGGCAGGACGCCGTTTCTTGACAGCAAACCTACGTCTCGAATTGAAGCCGGCGCACGGATCGTGCCCGGCCTCCCGCCAGAACGCGGTGAATCCGGCCTTCCTGTCGCTCCAGACGGACGTCTATTCGACTGTGCTGTTCGCCAGCGACCAGACTGCGTTGTTCTATTGCCAGTTCATCCAGGTCCAGTCCGAACTGATCGTGCAACGTGCAAGCCAGGGCTCCTGCGGCTTGCTCGACGACCGTTTGTTCGGGAATGCCATACAGCGGCGCAAACAACCGGGCACTCGCGGCGAAATTCTCATCCGGTTCGGCAACCACAAAAGCGTAAATGCCGACCACGTCGAGTCGACGACTCAGCGCACACAACAGATCATTGTCGGGACAAAGGCTAGCCAGGCGAATTCGATCCCGAAGCGGCACCAGCAGAAACGCGCTGCCGGCGTCGGCGCGCCAGGCTTGTCGGCCTTCGCACAGATCGTCGCGATCCAGCCCCAGTGCCACCAGTACCTGCTGCGCGGTTCTTGACTCGGGCAATACGGTCGCATATTTGGCCGGGGGTTGGGTAAGCCAGGCCTGACGCAGACCGGACAGCACATCCTGTTGCCCCAGTTCGGTTTCGAGTTGGTGCCAGCCCCTGTCGATCCGGCCCAATTCCGGCAACAGCGCGAACGCCGCGATTGCTGCACGCCCGGAATGGGCGATCGGTTCGGTCGGCGAAAAGCATTCGAGCCGGAGCCGGCCCTGATGGCCCTGGCTGACAAAGGCCGTTTCCGGCAAACCCAGAACCTCGGCGATGCGTCGTTTGTGTTCGAAACGCAGTTCGTCGGCGAGGCACACGACCCCGACCGAATTGCCGCCGCTGGCGCCATCGGCGAACGTCTGAACGACATGGACTTCAGTCAACACAGGATTCCCCGGCTGTGGCCGGCGTGATGCCGGATCTGGCCACCATTGCAGCGGCCAGGCGAGGCCTTTCCCACCGACTAAAGACAGGGTTCAGCCAATGATTCAGCCCGCAACAACCCGTTGACTCCGCATCCACTACACTTCGCGCCCTTTTCCCGGCCCTCAAGGAGCCTGAACATGACCATCCAGATTGGTGACACCCTGCCCGCGGCCGTTCTCAACTACCTCAAGGACGGCGTTCAGTCGATCAACACGACCGACCTGTTCGCGAACAAGACCGTCGTGCTGTTTGCGGTCCCGGGCGCTTTCACGCCGACGTGTTCGGCCAAGCACCTTCCCGGTTTTGTCGACAAATTGGCCGACCTCAAGGCCAAGGGTGTCGACACGGTGGCCTGCATGGCCGTCAATGACGCGTTCGTGATGGAAGCATGGGCCAAGCACCAGAATGCCCCGGCCGAAATCATGATGCTGGCGGACGGCAATGGCGCGTTCACCAAGTCCATCGGTCTCGAGCTGGACGCCACCGCGTTCGGCATGGGCATGCGCGCGAAG
>JBEIPT010000154.1:0-8458 GCA_040376895.1 Lysobacteraceae bacterium
GACCAGTAGTAGGTCAGCAGATTCCAGCGCGTATTGATTTGCTCGCTGCGGCTGCGTGCCGCCGGATGTGTCCGATCAAATGCGACAATCTCCTGCAGCAGGGGTTCCGAATCATTCAGGCGGCCGGCTGCATTCAAGAACACGGCATATTGTTCGAGCGAGTGGACGGTCTGCGGCCCCTTGTCCGGCTCGGCAAGTCGCGCCAGTTTTATGCTCCGAAGGATCGTCTGTTCGGCCTCATCCGGATGATCGCTGTCACGCTCGATCATGAAGCGAACTTCGTAGGCCAGAGCCAGTCGCTGATATCGCGGAATGCGCTCTTGTTCCAACATCTTCAGAACCGGATCGAGGGTCGTGAATGCCGCATCCAGTTGGCCGTTCTGGCGCAGACTGTCAGCCAGTTCGATCGTGCAGACGACTGCCTCTTCGCTCGCCGAGCCAAAATGGCTGGTCGCCAACGTACAGGCCTCCGACTGATTGCGCAGGCGTGCATCGAACTGTCGTAAATCGAGGCGCATCCGGGCAAGCATGATCAAGAGTTCATAGCGTAATGCAGGATCGAGATCAGCCTGCTGCTGCAGACGAGCTTCGCCTTCTTGAACCAGATCCACAGCCAGCACCTGACCACCCTTGCTCTGCTCAGGATCGATGCTGGCAAACAGGCTCATCAGGAAGGCCTTGGCGCTATTGGCTCGCTCCGCCTCCCGAGCGGCAAGCTGTGCCTGCCACCACGTCGCCGCGGTACCGATCACGATGGCCAGCATCAGCAATGCTGCACCGCTGACCGCGAAACGATGCCGCCAGACAAGTTTGTGAATGCGATAGACGTGGCCACCCTGGCGGGCGCCGACGGGTGCGCCCTGCAGGTAGGCATTCAGGTCGGCCAACAAGGCATCCACGGACTGGTAGCGCAATTCAGGTGCTTTCTCGAGCGCCTTCATGCAAATCGCATCCAGGTCACGGGAAATGCCGCGCTCGGGCGCCCGACTGGTCAGCGAATCTGGCCGCTGCTCACAGACGACATGGACCAACTCGGCCAGCGCCAGCCCTTCCAATGGCAGCGCATCCTGCCCGCTCAGCATTCGATAGAGCAGCGCGCCCAGGCCGTACACGTCGGTGCGGGTTCCGATCGCACCGCCCTGAAGCTGTTCCGGCGCGGCATAGTTCGGAGTGGCCACCAAGTCTCGGGTTTCCCCGCCATGCCGGTGATCCTCGAGAATTCGGGCAATGCCGAAATCAAGCAGGAAAGGGCGCTGATTCGCATCGACCATGATGTTGGCCGGCTTGATGTCGCGGTGAATGATCAGTTGTCGATGGGCATGCGCAACCGCTTCGGCTACCTGCATGAACATCTGCAGACAGGCCGTGACGGACGGCGTGTTGCTCAACAGCCAATGATCCAGGCTCGTGCCATCGATCCAGTCGGTGATCAGGTATGCACCGACGCGCGCATCCTCGCCCGCATCCAGCAGACGCGCGATATGCGGATGTTCGAGCCGCGCCAGAACCTCGCGCTCCTGAATCAGGCGTCTCGCGGTGTTCGGGCGATCCAGTCGCAAAAACTTGATCGCCGCCTGTTTCTGATAGACGCCATCCGCACGCTCAGCGAGCCAGACCTCGCCCATCCCGCCGCGACCGAGCAAGCGGATCAGGGCCCACGCGCCGACGCGTTGTCCGGGTTGTCTGGTCTCCGGCCCCAGGAATCCGGCGGAGGCCTCGATATCCCTGAGCCAGCGCGACACTTTCACTGCGAGTTCCGGGTTCGATTGAAACAATCCCGCCAAGGCCTCGGCTTGCTCAAGCGAATTCATGTTGAGCAGTCGATCAAGCGTCTGCTCAATCTGGTCGAACTCAGACGGATCTGCAGGTTCGCGACTCACGAATGCTCCGGGTTCGGATCCTCAAGCATCCGATAGAGCCAGGCCCTGGCCTTTGCCCAGTCCCGTCGCACGGTAGCCGGGTCGCGTCCCAAGGCTTCACCGATTTCCTCTTCGGTCATGCCGCCAAAAAAACGCATCACCACCGTCTCGGCCAGACGCGGGCTGTGCTGCTCCAGTTTCGACAATGCCTGATGCACCGCCAGCGCCTGCTCCGAAGCGTTGTCATCATTGTCCGCCAAAGTCGGTTCATCGAGCGGAACGTGCACCGCGCCACTGCCGCGCTTCTCGGACAGCGCGCGACGCGCCCGATCGATGATGATCTGTCGCATGGTCTGGGCGGCCAGCGCAAAGAAGTGCGCGCTGTCCTGAATCGGTTTCAGCTCGGCCCCACTCAGCTTGAGAAAGGCTTCATGCACCAGACCGGTAGTGTTCAACGTACTGTGTGCGTTCAATGCGCTGCGGTGCCGGCGGGCAATCTGCCGCAACTCCTGATGCATGGCCGCAAACAGATCACAGACTCGGGAAACCGACCGGGCGCGCGTATCCAGGCGCACGGCCAAGTCGTCGAATTGCGGGCGAAAATCGGCAGGGCTCAGGTCCATTGAACGCCATTATCGCCGAAGCTCAGATCTGAATCGAACGCCCCAGGCCCAACAAATCGCCCCGTAACGGCAATAAAAACAGAGGATTAGCGCACATCTGCAACGGTCTTGAACCATTCCGAGGCAGCTTGCGCGGTTTTTCCCGGCTTTTGCGATATCGAGAACAAGTCTCACGGGAAACCTCTCAATGCTCCGAGTCATGCCTTTACAGAAATCAGCCGTGCTGGTGATCGGTCTGATGATCGCCACGCCATCGGCACACGCCGCCACGTTGTCCTGGCCGGGCTCGGCGCCCTGCGACACCACTCTCCAGGCCTGCGTGAATGCAGCAGCAGTGAACGACACCGTGCTGATCGGGTCCGGTGCAGGGGAGATCGTCACACCGTTGACGATCAACAAACCGCTGGTCGTCAAGAGCGCGCCAACGGCCAGAGCCCGCTTTCGCAATACGGCCGTGAGCATCCAGTCGTCGTTCGCCGGGACCGGAAACCTGACCGTGCTTGAGAACGTGCAACTGATCAGCACCCCGCTGACCGTCACCATGGGCAGCAATGAACCATTGGACGAACACGTTGTCGAGTTGAACCAGCTGGATATTTCCGGCGAAAACGGTGCAAGTGCTGCAATCGAGGTGAGTACCCCACAGAATCCTTCGGCCAAGATCCTACGAGTGAGGAATCTGCGACAAGAGGGAGGAAGCGGTTTGTCGTACGCCGGTGCTCCTCCCAATGTTTCGGTTGAAGTGTTCGATAGTCAATTCATCCACACCACTCCCGGCCCCCCGGTATCCCTGGTTCTGGAAGGCAACAACTCGCTGCGCTTCAAGCGGAACCGAGTCGAATCGCTCACTCTCGGAACCGGCGCCTGTATGACGCTCCAGGCGCGACCCGGTGCGACGATCAGTGCCGAACTGGACCGGAACCTGCTCGTCGGTTGTGCAGTCGGATTCAGTATCGCGGCCCAGTCTGGCGCTCTGCAACTTCAGGCGCAGGTGCGCAACAACACGATCCGAAGCCGCCTCTATGGTGTCGACTTCAGCGGTTCGGTTCTGAACGCAGTTGCCGACAACAACATCTTCTCCAAGTCGCAGACGGCAGGCATCGGGATATTCAACGGCGCCCAGGTTGTTGCGGCCCATAATCTCTATGATCAGGCGCCGCAAACCCTGCCGGGCGAATTCGGTTTCGTGATCGCCAATCCGCAATTCGCCGGTACTCATGACTATCACCTTGGTCCGGCGTCACCAGCGATCAACGCAGCTCTGGCTGTGTCGGTTCCGCCGGGGGGCGACTTCGACGGCGTCACCAGCCAGTTGCCGACCATCGGCGCGTTCAACTATCACTTTGGTGGTACCGGCACACATGAGGCGACCGTCGAAAATTCACCCTTCAACACCACGGTGATCTCCGACAACCTCTCGCGACCACTCAGTGAAGTGATGGTGCAAAGTGTGATCGAAGGCTTCCCATTGCCGACCTGGGCGCCCAACCATCTCGGCGTCTACTCCACCACTACCGCGCCGCTGCGAACCGTCATCTTCAGCCAGAACCAGCAATCGATCTCGCCACCGCGGCGGTTCTTCGTACTCGACAGCAACCGTCATCAGACGCTGTCGCATACCGCCGACCTGAGCAACATTACGACCCATATCACCTACCTCAACTGGGCCCCACTCAACGGCAATCCGCTGGCAAAGCCCATCGTCGTTCAGCGCGCACTGCCACAGGGCGGCGTCATCAACAACAGAGCAATCGGAATCTGGTACGACTTGTTTGCCTCGCGTTGGGCCATCTTCAATCAGGACCAGACCACAATGCCGGCTGGGGCGATGTTTGATGTGATCCTGCCGGAGACGCCCGCGCCCTATGCCTTCAGCGCTGAGGCCGCGAACACGGCCAGTCTGGATCTGATCTTCGATCACCCGCTGATCAACAACTCGCCGTGTGCCGCCGTGTTCATGACCCCGGTGTTCCAGGGCACTTATCTCACGTCAACGGTGCATGCCCGCTATCGTCCCACCACGAATGGTGGCGGCCGCTGGACCGCCCTTCGGGGTGACGGCGATCTATTCCAGAACGACATGGACATGAATGTTTATGTCGATCCGGCGCGATCCCGGGCATGCCTCAGTGATGGCATGTTTGGCGACGGTCTCGAGTAGTTGACCCGGCGGGCCGCGAAAGCGTCAGCGTCCAATCAACCGCAACACCCGCTGATGGACCGCCGACGCCAGCACTGGTGCCGGACGATCGGCCCGCAAACTCTCGCCGAATGCCGGCAACAGGCTGATCGCCTGCGCCAAGGTGCTGATTGAAATCGGCGTGATCTTGGCCGGACGCTCCTGGAATTCGTTCATCAGGCGCTCGAGGTCTTTGCAGTAGTTGCCGAGCAAGTCCGCGCCGACCAGCGGCGCCGAGCCCTTGATGGTGTGGAATCCACGTCGCAACTGTTTGTGCGCGTCGAGATCGGACGGGTTGATCCGCCAACGCGCCAGGGCAGAGTCGATGGACTGGAGGATGTCGGTCAGTTCGGTCAGGAACGCATCCCTCAACTCGGTGTCGACCTCTTCGACAACGGCGGCGCGACTGCCCCTGCGGGTCCAGGCACTGAGGCGGTTCACCAATGATTGGAACCAGACGATCAAGGGCAGGTCGCAACGGCAGGTCGGGGAGCCCGATGGTACTGCGTTGTAGATGAAACGGAATGAGTCGACCAACCCGATCGTCGAAATGCCGACTCGTATCTGGAGTGGCCAAGGCGACCCCATGAATCAGTCCACGGTGTGGTGATAACGTGCCCACACCGAAAACCCAGAGTCCGATGTCGGTTCTGGGGAAGGGGACAAAGCACCCCAAACGGACTCAGGAAACTCGTTGTTCCCAGCCTTTTCGGGTGCCATGGAATCACTGCGCGAACTGATCGTCAGAGTCTTTGCGGACGAGCCAAAACAGCCGGGCATGTCGCTGCGTGCCGCGAATGCATTGGACGACTGCCTGCCACCTCCGCCAATCGATTCGAATGCCGACCGAGCCACCGCTGCCTACCTTGAAGACAACCACTGGGGCATCCATCAGCTGGATGCAGATTCCTGGCGCCATTACCTTCCCATCCTGATGGTTCACGCCCTGGACAACCTGACGAATCCTGGCTCGATGGCCATTGATACCCTGCTGTCATCCCTGCGTCCCCCGGACAGTACGCCACCACGTCTGGGCTCCCTGACCGCCGAACAAGAGCGCGCGGTGACCGGTTTTCTCGAGGCCGTTGCGATTGCAGAACAGTCCGAGTGGGCGGATCGAGCCAACATCGCTCTGGAAGAATATTGGGCGCCCGGTGCTAGGTATCGTTTGGCAAAGGGACCCTGAAGATGTACTCGCAGCGACTATTGTGGGCCCGCTTCTGCAACGCCAAGACGGTCGGTCGCAGCTGCTGGCCTCGAACGATCGATACCGTGCTGACAGGAAAGTACCTGAACTGCCTCCTGGGTCTGAGCGCATTGTTTCTTCTGGTCAGTCCTGTTCGATCCTTTGCCTCAGACAGTGAACGGCCCTTGATCGACGGCCCCGCCTATACGCATCCGCAGCGCCTGGTGGAGATCGAACCCGGACGTAGACTGAATCTGTACTGCATCGGCAGCGGCTCGCCTGCGGTGATATTCGACGCGGGATTGACCGACCCGATCAACGTCTGGGGTTATGTGCAGCCGGTGGTTGCCCGCTACACACGCGCATGCTCCTACGACCGCGCAGGAGTTGGCTTCAGCGATGCGGGGCGGCGTCCGGCAACCAGCGCAAACATCGTCGATGACCTGCATCGTCTTCTGGTTGCAGCGGCAGTGGAACCGCCATACGTGCTTGTCGGAGCCTCGTACGGCGGCATGAACGCAAGACTCTATGCCTATACCTATCCGTCCGAAGTAGCGGGCATGGTGTTGATCGATCCCATCGACGAGAATCAAACGGAAGGCTATCGGAATCTGGATCCGGAGCAGCGAACCCCCGAACAGTGGAACGCCTACGCCATAGAGCCAAGTCTGGAGATGCGACGGGATTGTATTGCCGAGGCCAACAAGGGTTTCGTCAAGGGAACGGAACCATTCAGGAAATGCAGCTTCTCGCAGTATCCGCAGCTGAGCGAAGCCGTTCAGGCCGCGACGATCGAGTTTCAAATGCAGCCCCCATTTCAGAAGGCCCAACTGTCAGAAGAGGAAAGTGTCTTCCGCGCGAGTGCTGAAGAGCTCCGTGCTGCCCGTCGGCCTTATGGGGACCTGCCTCTGATCGTGCTGACAAAATCCGCTGCGCCTCCGCCAAAGAATTCTCTGACCCCCGAACAGCTTGCCCTCAGGGAAGCACGCTACAGACTTTGGGTGAACCTGCACGCCAATGTCGCGGCATTGTCCACACGAGGTGTGCACGAAATTGTTCAAGACTCAGGCCATGGGATACAACTTGAGCAGCCCGATGCTGTAAACACGGCGATCTCCAAAGTGTTGAAGTTGGCCAGAAACACGAAGTGACCAGTGGTCTCGACGGCGAACCGCGCTATCGCCGCGATCGGCACAAGCTTGCCGACTGCCCGGTGTCGGTCCCACCGGATCGATGGCAAGATGCCCTGTGAGAGCAGCTTCGACCAATCGGACCTCGGCAGCAATTCCCCAGAACGTCGGCACCGACCAGAGGCGTCGAGCCCTTGATGGTGTGGAATCCACGTCGCAACTGCTGATGTGCATCCAGGTCGCCTGGATTCACCCGCCAGGGTGCCAGGGCAGACTCGATGGACTGGAGGATGTCGGTCAGTTCGGCCAGGAACGCATCCCTCAATTCGGTGTCGACCTCTTCGACAACAGCGGCACGACGGCCCCTGCGGGTCCAGGCAATGAGGCGGGTCACCCATGATTGGAACCAGACGATCAAGGGCAGGCCGCACCGGCAGGTCGGGGAGCCCGATGGCACTGCCTTGACGCGAAAAAATTCGCGTCGCCAACGCAGGACAAAAGTCACGAACGCTGTGCGATCGGCTGTGCCCCGGCGTTTGTATCCGGTATCCACCGGGAGTGAAGCGAATGAGCAGGCATGGGGAACACTGGATCACTGTGGGGTTGATGGCCCTGGCGCTAGCCTGCCAATTCGTGATGAGTGCCGCGTCGGCTCAGACCAGCGAACGCCGGCCATTCGCCAACTTTGGCCCGGCCGAAGTCGACTTTGGTGCCATCAACATTGGTGAACTGAAATCGGTGCCGGTGACGCTACAAAACCTGACCACCGGCCCATTGGACCTGGCAGGTGGCGGGATCAACATCAATGGGTTCAGCGTGTCGCTCGGCAACTGTCCGATCAGTATCCCCGCGGGTTCGACCTGCACGATGGCTGTCCGATTTCGGCCCCTGGCTGGCGACGGGGCAGAAGTCAGCGGCAACACCAGCCTGATATTGAGTGCGGGCAACGAGTTCCAGGCCTTCCCGATCTCCCTGCGCGGGCGAGGTGTCGGGACCCTCGTGGACATGACGCCCACCACCATCGACTTTGGCAACACGTTCCTGGGCCAGACGTCGACCGTACCCATCACGATGACGAACACGCGGGATACCGCGCTGGCATTCAATGTCGGCGTGTTTTCACCTGCAGGAGGGTTCGTTCTGACAGGAGGCAACTGCGGCGGCTCGCTCGCGCCGGGAGCCACTTGCCAGTTCAACGCCACGTATACCCCCGGCCAGTTGGGGCCGGTCAGCAACCAAACCGTGATCACGGTGTTCTTTCAGGTTCAGGGAACCACTTGGACCGAGACCTATCCGATCGCCGTGCGCGGACAAGGGGTCAATACGGTCGGTCTGGTCCATCTGCGGCCGCCGTCCATTGGATTCGGCAAGGTCAAACTGGGCAAACGTGCCAGTGTGCCGATCCGCTACACGAATACTTCTGCGGGAACGGTCGATCTGGCCGGTGGCGGCTTCGACGAAACGGGCAGCGACGGCGGCGC
>JBEIPT010000482.1:0-2721 GCA_040376895.1 Lysobacteraceae bacterium
CGCACGTCTTCCATGAACAGGCCACCCGGCCAGATGACCTGCGGCGGGTAGATGGCATCACCGTTCTGCGCAATCGTCGTGAGTGCGCCGATGTTGTAGTTGTTCTGGATGCGCACTTCATTCATCACCAGACCGTTGAAGCGCTGGTTGATGACGGCGCCGCTCGCCGAACGATCCTGCGATGTCATGCCGTCGATCGTGAAGGCAGCGGTGGTTTCGGCGAACGGCACGCGTGCGGTTTCGCAGCTGAGGTTCTCCGGATCGTTCGGGTCGGCCGAGTACTGGGCAAACACCGAGAAGTCGTTCGGGATCTGGATGGTCTGCATACCGCCTACGGGCGGCGTGGCGACCTGCCAGGCAATCGTGCCGAGTGTCGGCGTGAGCACAGGCGTCTTGAAGATGGCCAGGCGAACCACTTCGTTCGTGTTGTTGCGGAGGGTGATGATGGACATGGCAATGACTCCGGTCGTTTGAGGCAGGGCGGTGCCGGTGGACACCGGCCGCGGGCGGGGTGCTGCGGCGAGCCATAGGAACAAGTCGCGTGCCAACCGGAAGAATGTGTCAACCATGCGGGTTTGCGGCGGTGGCGCCAGGTTCAGGCTTCGCTAGAATGTGCGAGCCGACACGTCCGACACGTCGGAATCCGATGACTTGGGAGGAACACCACATGGACCACGACCCGTGGCGTATTGACGAGACTCTGTCAGCGCCGGCGCTGCGCCGACGGCTGGCCAGACAAACCTGTGTGGGCCTAACCTTGTTGTGGCATCCGGACCGTTCCCGAATCGGCGCACAAGCTGCGTTGATCGCCAAACCCGGCGAAGTCTTCCCGCTCAATCGATTGACGCCGATGTTCTTTGACCCGGCGGCCCGACCATCGGCCAATGCAGGCCAACCCTTGATGGATCGTTCGGTGTCGCGAACGCCGATTGGCCTAACCCTCGACCGCGAAGGGGGTGTGCTGCTGGAAGTGCCCGACAGCCGCATGCTGGTTCGAAACAATGGCCTGATCGCTGCGGGTCAGGTGATGTTCGATTCGGAAGACCTGAAGCGCGGCGTCGTACTCGAACTCGGCGATCAAGTCGTGTTGTGCCTGGGTCTCATCGCAGCCTTGCCCGAACCCGGCCCTGATCTCGGCCTGATCGGCATCGGGCCGGCCATCCAGAGCATCCGCGCGCAGATCCGGCAGATTTCCCGCAGTGAATTGCCGGTGCTGATCCTCGGCGAAAGCGGCACCGGCAAGGAACTCATCGCCCGTGCGCTGCACGAACACAGTGCGCGGCGTTCGCATGCACTAGTCAGCGTCAACATGGCCGCACTCAGCGAACAGCTCGCCGCCGCCGATCTGTTCGGGGCGATCAAAGGTTCCTACACCGGTGCCACTCAAGGCCGGCGAGGATTGTTCGCCGAAGCGGACGGCGGCACGCTGTTTCTCGATGAAATCGGCGACACACCGGCGGTGGTCCAGCCGATGTTGTTGCGTGCGCTGGAAACCGGGGAATATCGCCCGGTGGGCGCCACTAGAACGGAACGCAGCAGCGCCCGGATCCTCGCCGCCACCGATCGGCAATTGGGCGGCGGGTCATTCAACGTGCCTTTGCTGCGGCGACTCGAAGCGCTGGTCGTGAACGTGCCGCCACTGCGCGAACGGCGCGAAGACATCGGTGTGCTCGTGCGACACCTGTTGCAGCAAGAGGAAGCCGTCGAGCCCTCATTGTTTGATGCACGCGATCTGGCGGCGCTGGCGTTGTTCGACTGGCCAGGCAACGTGCGCCAACTCGCCCATGTGGTGCGGAGACTGTTGCTCGCCAGAAGGAGTAAGGCACCGATGTCGGTGGCGAGCATTCTTGAGGGGCTGGTGGCGCCGGCTTCCAGCAGCACTGCTCGCTCGGCACCTCCAGCGGTGACTGCAGAGAAGCCAAAGTCCAAACCCTATCGAGACCCGGGCAGCGTCGATGACGAATCCCTGTGTGCCGCGCTCGCCCAACACCAATGGTGTGTCCGTGATGCCGCCGAACATCTGGGCGTATCGCGAACCTCGTTCTATGCCCTGCTCGACAAGAGCCGCCTAGTCCGGCAACCGCAGCACATCCCAGCCGAAGAACTGAAACAGGTCATGCGCGATTTCCCCGATCAACTGGATCGCTGGGCAGACGTGCTGAAGACACCGAAGGAATCGTTGAAGCGGTTTGTGCGGCAGCGCGGCGTCTAGATCTTCCTTCTCCCGCAAGCGGGAGAAGAACCGACTTCGCTCATTCTTGTCTATGCGGAAAGGGTTGGCGGCATGTTGTCGGCTTGCGTCCGATCAAGACATCATGCTCGTCTTGCTAAGCTAACAACAGAAGATCCATCTCACTACTGGACTCAAGACTGGAGTCATCAATGCGGTTGTTCAAGAGACTCACGAGCCACTTTCGATTATCCAGCATCACGATGGCTGCGTGCAGTCTGCTGCTGTCTTGGTCGCATGTTCATGCCAACGATCGAAGCATGTTGAGCTGGAATGCGCCCTTGTGGGTGCTGTGCGACAACTGGTCAACGCGGCCCAATGAACCAGATCAGTCGTGTCTGGACGTGGCAGAGCAGTGGCAAGACTGTCTCGAACCCGGTCAATCATGTTCGCGTGTGGAAAGAAGCCGAATCCTGATCATGGCTGCACGAACGAACCACCCGAAGTTGGGGACAATGGCTCGAACCAACGTCCGGAAGCTCGAAAATCAC
>JBEIPT010000132.1:0-9125 GCA_040376895.1 Lysobacteraceae bacterium
CACGGTTGCGGCATGGTCGAAACCACGGTGCGAGAGGGCATTGAGCGCACGCTGAAGGCGCGTGTGCCGGAAGTGACCGCGGTCGCCGATGCCACCGATCACACCACTGGGCAGCGGCCGTACTACAAACGCTGAAGTATCCGGAAAGCTGAGCTTCGCTTGGTTCAGCTCCGGCCTGGACCGCTCCGCCTGCATGCCAAACATTGCGATTCTTGTGATCGGATCAATCCGCGAAGCGGGGTGTCCGTGTCGGCGGTTTCGGTAGAAACAGCCTGACGAAAGACAGGTCGCCTCCCTCCCGCAGGTCAGTATTCCGCTGCTCGCGCGTGTTTCAACGTACGAACCCGGAGCAGGCATGTCGCCTGGCGGGAGCAGAACCATGGAACACCTCGATCGAATCCTGAAGAGTGCGGCGTGTGCGTTCATCTTCGTGTTGTCGCAATTTGAAGTTGGCGCACAGTCGTTGGCGATCACACAGCCGGGCACCAACAATGGCGGTCGCAACGACGTCGTCGTGCTGCCGAGCGGCTTGCCCTTTCATGTCACGCAGGATGGCCCTTCAGTTCGCGCCGTCACCTGCGCCGATCCGACCTGCACGACAATTTCTGCCAATCATGTCGTGGCATCGTTGACCGCTTCGCGGCTGCGGGTAACGCTTGGCGCGGATGGATTCCCGGTGATCTCGATTTCCATCCTCAACAACGGCCTGCGTTTCGTGAAGTGCCAGAATGTTGCGTGCAGTCTGTCGACCACAGCCATTCTGGAGCCGGGCAATCTGGGTGTGACCGACCATTCCCTGGTCGTGCCGGCAGATGGACGCCCACTCATCGCATACTTCGACGGCACGGCGGGGGACCTGAAGTACGTGCGCTGCGGCGATTCAGCCTGCGCATCCGGCAACCAGTTCGCCATCGTCGACAGTGCCGGTACCGTCGGTCGCTCACCGGCACTGACTTTGGTCAACGGTTTGCCACAGATCGCCTACAACGTCGATAGTCTGAGCCTGCGTCTGGCCCTGTGTTCGACGATCGACTGCAGTAGTGCCACGTTCAAGTCGCTGGCGCCGGAAAACGCTTCGCATGTTGGCATCATGGCGGCACGTGACGGCAGTGCATTGATCGCCTACATGGCCGACACCACCACGACGGATGCGCTGAAAGTGGCGAAGTGCAGCAATGCAGCCTGTGTGGCAGTGACGCTTACCGTGATTGACCAGATCAGCGGGACGTCGTTGGGGCAGGGCGTGAAGATCCGCGCCGGCGCCGATGGATTGCCAGTCATGAGTTACCTCGACTTCACGGCAAGTTCGGTCAAACTGGCGCGATGCAGCCGAGCCGACTGTTCTGCTTCCACGGTCACTACGGTCCACGCACCGTCACCTGGAGTTTCCGCGCTCGGTTCGGCAAACGGTTTGGCAATTTCGGCCTCGGGAACGCCGGTGCTGGCTTACTCCCAGGGCGGCAAACTCACCGTCCACAGCTGCAATACCCGAAGTTGCCAATAACACGCTGAATCAATCACTCGCGTGATTGATTCAGGGCTTTCGACTCAACTCACCCAGCCTGCCAGCACCAGCAAGGCCAGGATGGCGAGCCACAGGATCAGCACGCGCCAGACCAGTGCCATGGATTCCTGCGCCGCCAGTTGTGTGGACTTGCGTTCAAGCGTTTCATCTTCGGCACGCAGTGCTTCGTCTTCGGCATCAACACTGGCGCGGGCGGCGGCGAGCATGAAGTCGGCGCCCGGCACGAACCAGCCCCGACCATTGCCGATATGGAACTCGCGCCAGGCATTGATCGCTGCATCGAAGTCGGCCGCGAGTGCGAGTCCGAAGGTCATCAGTTGTGCCGCCGGCCAGTCGAGGATCGACACCAGGCGGTCCAGGCCAACTGCGTGTGCCTGGCCGACATTGGCGCGCAGTTGAGTCGACTCACTTGCGCGTTTGGCCAGACGATAGAACAACGCGCCAGCGGGCCCGATGATCAGGAACCACAACAGCACACCAAACCAGCGTCGTAATGAAGCCAGAAACACCTGGTCGACGATCACCTGGCATTCCAGCGCCAGGGCAGGTGACGGCGGTTCTTCCGGCAAACCTTGCAGGGCTTCGAAGCGGTCGTCGCGACTCTGTCCATGCACCAGACGATCCACGTCCTGATCGAGATCGCGCGGACCCCAGCACAGGAACAGCATCACCAGAGAGAACAGGAACTCGGGCAGTCCCCACCACCAGTCCTGGACGAGCCACTGCACCAGGCCACAAAACAGGACTGGAATGCCGACCGAGAACACGGCGCCCCACGAGCCCGACCAGGCGTTGGCATTGGCAAACGGGTTGAAACTGCCACTCAGATAGGCATCAAACCATTGAAATTGCCGGAATGTCGTGAACGCAGGCACAGCGTGACTGAGCGTGAGCGCAATGATGACGGCGAGCAGGACGGTGGCCATTGCGGCGATGATAGCCCGTGCCAGCGGAAGTTCCCATGGTCATCAACTCGCCAAGTTCGCGCCAAGCTGGTCTACTTGCGGTTTGTTCCATGTCGGCCAACCGATGTTTGAGATTGGACCATCCAACCTGCTGCCGTATTTCGTGATCATGCTGCTGGCGATGGCCTGCGCGCGCGTGCTCGGCCGGTTCATGCCGCCGCCGCTGCCCGGTATCCCGAATGGCATGCTGGACGCATTTCGCGGTTATCTTGCAGTGGGCGTATTCATCTGCCACGCAATGATCTGGCACCAATTCCTGAAGACCGGCCACTGGGTCGATCCGCCCGCGCAGTTCTATACGCAGATCGGTCAGGCTGCAGTCGTGTTGTTCTTCATGATCACCGCATTCCTTTTCTACGGGAAGGTGCTCGACAGCGCTGCACGGCCAATGGACTGGCCCAGGTTGTTCCTCTCGCGCGTGCTCAGGCTGACGCCTGCCTATTTGTTGGCTGTGGTCCTGCTGTTTGTCCTGGTGGCAGTGCTCAGCGGTTTCGAACGTCGAGAATCGTGGTCGGACCTGGCTTGGAACTGCTGGCGATGGCTGACGTTCACGCTGCGTGGTGATCCGCCGTTGAACGGCGACGTGAACACCAAGTTCTATGTCGCCGGCGTAACCTGGACGCTCGTCTACGAGTGGTACTTCTATGCCACCTTGCCCGTGCTGGCGGTTCTGCACGGATACCGCACACCATGGTGGCTGGTGGCCTTCGGTGTCTTGATCTGGTTCACTTTTGGTTGGCCGTGGATCGGCGTGCTGTCGTTTTTTGGTGGATTTCTCGCAGCATGGTTGCGCCGTTCGGCAGTGGAGCGTTGGGTGTTGGCCAACAATCGGACGGCATCGGCAATCAGCCTGTTGGCGATGGCGAGCACCGTGGCGGTGTTTCCGGGGTCCTTCTCATGGTGGCCCAACCTTTTGCTGACTGTCGCCTTTGTGCCGATTGCCCTCGGTGCCGATCTGTTCGGGCTGTTGCGTGTGCGCAGCGCGGAAACCCTGGGAACCGTGAGCTACAGCCTGTATCTGCTGCACGGTCTGGTTCTGGGGTTCTGGTTCATCTTTGTCCTCGGTCGGGACTGGGCAACCGGCTTCACTTTGACCCAACACTGGCTGGCGCTGTTGGCGCTGACGCCGTTCCTGATCACGCTGTGTGTGTTCAGTTATCGTTGGATCGAGCGGCCTGCCATCGATTGGGTGCCGGCCTGGACGCGCGCCTGGCGGAAGCGGTTTGGCGGTTGAACCAAGGTTCCGTTCACGCTCGAATCGGATCGCGCCCGTGACTCAATGAAGCAGAGGCTGGACTAGCTGCTTGTCGGCCCAGAACGCGTATTCAGGGGCCGGCTTCCAGGCGTGCTGCTTCGGCGAGCCGGCGTTCGGCCCGCTTCGTGCGCTGGGCCTTCGCCGTCAGGTTCAGGATCTCGACGATGGCTGAGAACAGCATGGCGCCATACAGATAACCGCGCGGGATCTCGAAGTGAATCCCATCTGCGACCAGCGCGACGCCGACCAACATGATGAACGCGAGTGCCAGCATCTTGATGGTCGGGTGGCGATCGATGAATTCGCCAACGATGTCGGCAGCGAGCATCATCACCAGCACTGCGGCGATGATCGCCGTCGCCATGATCGGGACTTGATTCACCAGACCGACAGCGGTGATCACGCTGTCCAGCGAAAACACGATGTCGATGATCGCAATCTGGATGATGACCAGCATGAATGCGTTCGGGGCACGGCCGGAGGCTTCGCCTTCGCTGTCTTCCTGGATGCTTGTCCAGATTTCCATGCCGCCTTTCACGAGCAGGAACAAGCCGCCACCGATCAGCACCAGATCGCGAACGGACAATGGCAGTTCGCCCACCGTCAAGATCGGCGCCGTCAACGAGGCCAGCCAGGACAAAGTGAACAACAGGCCGAGTCGCGTGAGACAGGCCAGCGCGAGGCCGAACTTTCTGGCAGACGAACGCTGTTCGGGGGGCAGCCTCGAGACAGCGATCGAGATGAACACGAGGTTGTCGACGCCGAGCACGATCTCGAGTGTCGCCAACGTCAGCAGCGCCAACAGCGCCTCGGGGCTAAAGAGTAATTCCACGGGTCAACCTGTCAGACGCGGCCACAACACCGCGCCCCAGACTGCAAGCACGTTGAGCATGGTCAAGAACACTGCCGCGGAGCCCATGTCCTTGGCGCGGCCGGCAAACACCGCGTACTCCGGGCTGATCTTGTCGACCACCTGTTCCACCGCCGAATTCAGTAGTTCCGCCGAGAGCACCAGGAACAGGCAGCCAACCAGCAGCGCACGTTCGATGGGGGTCTGGCCGAGCCAGAAGGCAAGCGGGGCCAATACGATGAGAGCGTAGACTTCCAGCCGAAACGAACTTTCGATCCTGAACGCGACGGACAGCCCCTTGCAGGACCACATGAACGCGCGCCAGATCTTGCCCGGACCACGGGGCATGACGCCCTGATTATCGGCCATGGGGTTGTAGGTCTCGGAAGGTGGAAACGACGACGGTGCTCATTCGTGAAGGATTGGTCAATCGCCGATTATGATGCCTTCCGCATCGGGCCACAACAAGGGGCTGCGCTGATTGTCGCTGGACCGACCTTGAAATCACTCCGCGCGGCAGCATGTCCGACAAGTTCGGCCAACCATGGAGTGCGCTGATGTTCGATCCGCAGAAGTTGTTGATGGGTATGGTAGGTGATGCCTTAGGCGGCGCCTTCGGTGGCGGCCGCAAGAAGAACAAGAAGGGCAACTCCATGTTCCGCACCGGCAATCTGGCTGGCAAAGCCGCACTGGGGCTAGGGGCGCTGGGTGTGGCCATGGCCGCCTATGAGCACTTTCAGCAGCAGAAGGGCGCGCCCGCAACGGTGATGCCGCCGCCGAACCTGCCTCCGATCAGGCCCGCTTCGGCACCCGTGCAGCCAGGTCCGGTCCTGCCGCCACCGCCACCACCGGCCTTCAAACTCGAGAATCTAAGCGCTGAGCAAGCCGAGGCCGTATTGCTGGTCCAGACGATGATCGCCGCAGCCCACGCGGACGGCTTGATCGACGCCGAAGAGCGGGCACGCATTGTCGCGCGCGCTGGCGAATCGGGTCTGGACGCCGGCACCCGGATGTTCCTCGAAGCCCAACTGGCTTCGCCGCCCAGCCCGGACGAACTGGCGGCTCGCACGCGGCCGGATCAGGTCGACGAAGTCTATGCAGCGGCGTTGCTGGCGATTCGCATCGACTCCGAGGACGAACGCAGGTTTCTGGCGGCGTTTGCACAGAAGCTCGGTATGGATCCGGCGCGCCAGCTGGAAATTCAGGAAGCGCTGTTGAGCTAGCCCTGAGGCAATGGCGTGTAAACAATCCCGGCTAACATCCTGCGGGGTTCGCGCGTCTTGCCGCGCTGTCCAATCACTCGTGTTTCATCAAGCCCAAACCCGCAAAGGAGTGTTCCATGCATCAGTGGTACCTGAGCTACACGGACAACAAATCGGCCCGCTGGACCAGGCTGCAGCCATTCAACAGGCGCAGCAGAACCCGAATGGTTTTGGCTGGCGTCAAGGTTTTGCCGAATGGCTGCCGATCAGCAAGATCGGCGAGTTGAGCCCGGGTGCAGTGTCGGTGCCCGCACCACCGGTTGCCGGCGCCCAAAGCACGGCGGATGTGATCGACTACAAGATCCACGGCCACGAAATGCAGTTCGTTGAAGTGGAGCTGGATCCGGGCGAGAGTGCTGTCGCCGAGGCTGGATCGATGATGTACAAGGAACCGGTCGTCCGTATGGAGACCGTGTTCGGCGACGCATCGGCGCAGAGTCAAGGCAGTGGCCTCATGGGCAAACTGATGTCGGCCGGCAAACGGTTGATCACCGGAGAGAGCCTGTTCACGACGGTGTTCACTCACGGCGGCAGTAGCGGAAAGGCCAAGGTTGCCTTCGCAGCGCCGTATCCCGGCTCGATCCTGCCATTGCCGCTGACGAACTACGGCGGTCGCATCATCTGCCAGAAAGACTCTTTCCTGTGCGCCGCCCGCGGCGTGTCGATCGGCTTGTTCTTCCAGAAGAAAGTGATGACCGCGCTGTTCGGTGGCGAGGGATTCATCATGCAGAAGCTGGAGGGTGATGGCCTGGTCTTCGTGCATGCCGGTGGCTGTGTCGTCGAGCGTGAACTGAAGGCGGGCGAACGCCTGGAAGTGGACACCGGCTGTGTGGTGGCCATGACCTCGACCGTGCAATTTGATGTTGTCCCGGTCGGTGGCGTCAAATCGATGCTCTTCGGTGGCGAAGGTGTGTTCCTCGCGCAGATGACCGGTCCAGGTCATGTCTGGATGCAATCCTTGCCGTTCTCCCGCATGGCCGGCCGCATGTTCGCGGCGGCCTACCAGCAGGGCGGCAGCAAGGAAGAAGGATCGGTGTTGGGCGGACTCGGCGGTATCCTCTCGGGCGATCGCGGTTTCTGATGTACTCGGCAGGCTTTTGAACAAACGACTGTCTGTCGCTTGACGATGGCTGAACCGGTGCAACCCCGGTCAGCCATCCGCACGTTGAAAGGTACTGCCCCATCCAATTGGAGTTTCCCATGCGTCGTACCGTGCTTGCCCTTGGAGTTGCCCTCGCCATGTCCACGACCCAGGCCGCCTCACCTGACTACTCGCTGACGATCTACAGCTCGGCCCAGCCTGGCCAGCTGAATCCCGAAGCGCTGAAGAACTATGGCGTTGCGTTACCCGGTTACGCCTTGATTCGCGATCGTCGACCACTGGAGCTGGAGCAGGGGCGGGCGGAGCTTCGGTTCTCGGATGTCGCCGAGCGGATCGATCCGACCACGGTCAGCTTTGCCTCCTTGACCGATCCGCAAGGCACTCGGGTGCTCGAACAGAACTATCAGTTCGATCTCGTGGATGGGCAGAAGCTGCTCGGGCGTTTTATCGGCGAAAAGATCTCGGTCGACCAGATTCGCGGCAACGAGGTTGAGCGCATCACCGGCCAACTGCTTTCGGCGACAGGTGGCCTGACCTTGATGAAGGATTCCGGTGAGGTACAGACGCTGACGCATTACGCCAACGTGCAATTCCCGGCTCTGCCAGGTGGCTTGATCACCAAGCCGACTCTGGTCTGGCTCGTCGATGCCAAGCGCGGCGGCAAACATGATGCGCAGGTGTCCTATCAAACTGCAGGCATGACCTGGTGGAGTGATTACAACGTCATTCTGTCGGGCACGGAAGACAATTGCCGCATGGATCTTTCGTCCTGGGTGACCATCGTCAACCAGTCCGGTGCATCGTATCCGACTGCGGAGCTCAAGTTG
This sequence comes from Lysobacteraceae bacterium, assembly GCA_040376895.1. Classification (GTDB taxonomy): domain Bacteria; phylum Pseudomonadota; class Gammaproteobacteria; order Xanthomonadales; family Ahniellaceae; genus Ahniella. The sequence goes on from JBEIPT010000132.1 coordinate 7,787, forward strand.
ATCGCAGGTGAAGTCAATCGCGCCCCGGCGGCGGTCGCCCCGGCCGCGGTGATGATGAAGTCGCGAGTGATGGAGATGTCGGCCGAGGCCGACACGTTCCAGGAAGAAAGTCTGTTCGAGTATCACTTGTACAAATTGGGTCGGCGCACGGACTTGCCGCAGAATTCGACGAAGCAGCTGGAACTGTTTCCGGCCATCGTCGGCTCGAAGTGCACACGCGAACTCGTGTTCACCGCCAGCGAACTGCCGTATCGCTGGTGGGGCCCGCTGACCGATCAGGGGTACAACGCCACCCGCGAAGGTGAAGTCGGCGCGTATCTGGAATTCGACAACAAGGAAGCGAACGGCATGGGCATGCCTTTGCCGGCGGGCCGCGTGCGCGTCAACCAGGCATCGAAGGACGGCAGTCTCGAGTTCATCGGCGAAGACCTGATCAAGCACACGCCGCGCAACGAACACGTGCGGATCAAACTCGGCAAGAGTTTCGACGTGGTCGGCGACCGCAAGCAGACCGACTTCCGCATCGACAACGACAAGAAGTGGATCGAAGAAAGTTTCGAGATCACCGTCCGCAATCGCAAGCAAGTGCCGACGACCGTCGTTGCGCGTGAATACCTGTACCGTTGGAGCCAGTGGTCCGTGACGCAGCACAATCGCGAGTTCGCCAAGCGCGATGCGGCGACGATCGATTTTCCGCTGACCATCGAGGCCGATGGCGAAGCAAAGGTGAAATACACGGTTCGCTATACCTGGTAGGCGCAGTGTTTGCCTAAACCCCACCCAACCCTCCCCGAACATCGGGGAGGGCTTTTTTTCGGGCTTCGGTAGAGGCTGGCCGAGATCCTTCAGCTCTGGGAGCGGCGGTCTCAACCGGTCGATGCAACACAGCGCATCGATCGATTCAGACGCCGCTCCTTGTGCTTCGCTTCGCGAAACACAAGGGCGCAGTGTTTGCCTGAACTCCTATCAACCCTCCCCGAACATCGTGGATGGCTAGCACGGTCTGGACAACGTCGCATTCGCGGCCAAAGCCGCAGCGGCTTCAGGCCCGATCAGGGCCCTCTACTATGTTTGGGAAAGGGGCCAGGCCGGGCAAACACGTCGTTATTGAGATCATTCTGCGTCGTCGTTCGAACTTCCGAGAACCCGTCATTGCGAGCATTTTGTATGCCCGAAGAACGGCATACTTCGTTCGGACCTTGACGACACTCTGTGGAACTCTTGCTTGAGTAATCTATTCCAGCAACATTCAAAGAGCCGCTAATTGCGATGAGGCCAATCCTGTGGGAGCGGCTTCAGCCGCGATGCCTCGAACCCGGTCGCATCGCGGCTGAAGTCG
>JBEIPT010000414.1:0-3439 GCA_040376895.1 Lysobacteraceae bacterium
ACCGTGTCCGGGCGGGCGCTTGCCGGCAGCAGTGCCGTGAGTTCATCCGCGTTGATGCCGGCAATGAGCGGCACCGGCGCTGCACGACCAGCAGCGATCGCCAAACCCGGTGGCTCCGCGAGCGCAAAACTGTCCTGGATCAGACCGAACTTGTCGCCTGGGCGTCCAAATCCAACTGTCGGCTGCGCCAGTGCAATCAGGTTTTCCCAGCTGAGGGAACGCATACACACCTTGGGGTCGGCTTGGCCGGAACATCCGGCCGTACTCACGATTCGAGCGCCTTGTGTGTAGGCAGCTTCCTGTCCTGCGGGTGCGGATTCGAGTGACGGAATCGCCCGTTGGCAACCGCCGCTTTGCATGATGGCGCGATGGAACAGACCACGAGCCAGAGGGCTGGCCAGCAGGGCGCAGGTCGACAGCCCGCCGGCTGATTCTCCGAAGATCGTCACACGCGAGGGGTCGCCGCCAAACGCGGCGATGTTGTCGCGTACCCATCGAAGTGCAGCGATCTGGTCGAGCAGGCCGTAGTTCCCGGCGGTGGGGTGATCCGGTGATTCACCGGCAAAGTCGCGCATGGCCAGATAACCCAGCGGACCCAGGCGATAGTTGATCGACACCGCAACGACCCCGTCGTCGACGAGACGGGCGCCGTCGTAAACCGGCAGACCATCCGGTCGGGTTTCACCTGAAGACCCTTGAACCAAACCACCGCCGTGGATCCAGACCATCACTGGCTTCAGCGCGCCTTCGCGCAATTCGGGTGTCCACACGTTGAGGTACAGGCAGTCCTCGCTACGAACACCGAGCACGCTGCCGTAGATACCGTCACTCGTCGCATTCTGCGGACATGCCGGACTGAACACATTCGCCTGGAGTGGCTGAACGCGCGGAGCTGCCGATTGAGGTGCACGCCAGCGCAGGTTGCCCGTCGGCGGCATCATGTACGGCACACCGAGGAATTTCGCACCGTTGGTACCGAGTGCAGTGCCGCGCACCAGTCCTTCGCGAGTCGCTGCAATCAATGGCGGCTTCGGCAGCACCGTGATCGGCATCAAGGTGCGTTCGGCCCGATCAAAACGACCACCTGCACCATAGGGGTAGTTCAGCGCCAGCGTGACTTTGTTATGTGCGGTATCGGTCCTCGGGGTGACCAGCACGATGTTTGCCGTGCCGGCGGATTGCGCCGTAAGCGGAACACTGGGGCAGGTGCGGCAATAACCCCGCGGGAACTTGAAGTCCAGCGCGAACGAAGTATCCGGCGAAGACTCGTTCGCATAGGACCAACGTGGTCGGCCCGTGGCGTCGTAAACATAAAGCGAATGAAAGGACTGGACCGCGCCGGGTTCGCCATAGAGATAGCTGATCAAGCCCCAGCCGCTGTCGGTTTCGCCTGGAAACCAACTGCCCGATAGCGCCGACTCGGCAGCCAGGCTCGATGGCACGATCAATTCCATGCACCAGCGCAAGTCGTCGCCTGCGATGTTGAAGCGGAAATCGTACAAGGCTGTGGCGCCTGGTCTGGCGTCTCCAGCGCCACATAGGGCTGCGCTGGTCACGCGCTGCATCCGGGCACCGGAATAACGCGCCGCGATCGTCGTCGCAGGCGAAGCGCCTGCCGAGTAACGGAACTCGATGATCTCAAGTTCGCCACCCTCGCCATTCCAGGGGCCGTCGACGAGATACCAGAATGGCTGGCCATCATCCTCGAACGTCAGAAAAATACCGACCACACGATTGCCGACAATCTGCAGATCGAGGCCATGCCCATCACGGCTTCGGTCGGCATAGATGCCGGCCGAGGGTGGGGCAGCGATGCCGACCGCAGTGACTATCAGCAATAGCAGGAAAAGGACGATGCGCATGGGCGGTTCCGGTTGAACATCAGGCCAACAACGCAACGAAGCGTAATGGGTTGACGGCAAGAATGCGTGAGGTCGGGTCTGGTCGGGGAACTGGCCTTGATCCTTATCGATCCCCTTGAACTGTCATTGCGAGGAGCGCAGCGACGCGGCAATCTTGAACTTGCCTCACGCACCACCGCAAGCCTGAGATTGCCGCGGCCCGCAAGCGGGCCTCGCAATGACGATGTGTGGGAACTCGCTTTGGTCCTTACCGCTCCCCTTGAGCTGTCATTGCGAGGAGCGCAGCGACGCGGCAATCTTGAACTTGCCTCACGCACCACCGCAAGCCTGAGATTGCCGCGGCCCGCAAGCGTGCCTCGCAATGACAATGTGTGGGAACTCGCCTCAGGCGCAGACAATGTCACTGGGAAAAGGCCGCTTCGTGTTCAAGTAGTCATACAGATCGATCCGTCGGGGATTCATTCTTCGGATCAATGCGATCTTACGAGCGCGACTCCCCGCTTTCAGTTGCTTCTCGCGAGTGATCGCCGCGTACATTGTCGTATGAAGCTCGAACCAGACGAGCAGGTCACATCGATACTTCGACGCGAAGCCACCAAGAGTTGCTTCGCGGTGTTGCCAGACCCGAGCCAATAGATTGGAAGTCACGCCCACGTAGATCACGCGACCATTTCGATTCGTCAGCATGTAGGTTGAGGGCGTTTTCATGCACGAGATTCTCGCCCGAAGATTCTTGATCGTCTCATCGGTTGTGCGCACTTGACCCTGGCGGTATTGGTCCAAAAACAAGTCCAGTTGTCGTCGCACACCGAGATTGCCGCGGCCCGCAAGCGGGCCTCGCAATGACAACGTGTGGGAACTCGCTTTGATCCTTACCGCTCCCCTTGAGCTGTCATTGCGAGGAGCGCAGCGACGCGGCAATCTCGTACTTGCCCCACACACCATTGCAAGCCTGATATTGCCGCAGCCCGAAAATGGGCCTCGAAATGACGGCATTGAACCCTACGGAACTTTCCTGCGGTCACGAACTCTCTTCTTCGCCAATCCCGGCACGTTCAGGAGAATCCCATGCGTCTTGTTGCAACCGTGCTGGCAGTGGCCAGCGCGACGGGCGGTGTTGTCCATGCGAGTGACGAACCGGTGCGCGAAGCGATTCGTGCGTTGGTTCCCCAGGCGAAAATCGAACAGATCAAACCCGCTGCAATAGCAGGTTTCCAGGAGGTTACGGTCGACCACAACATCCTGTACGTCAGCAATGACGGCAAACACCTGTTCCAGGGGGTTCTGTTCGACATCACCCAACGCGTCGACCTGACCGAACAAAGCAAGGCAACCCAGCGCGCCAAGACGCTGGCTGGCATAGACAAGACCAAGACCATCCGATTTCCGGCCAAAGACGAGAAGCATCATGTCACCGTCTTCACCGACATCGACTGCGGTTACTGCCGCAAGCTGCATCAGGAAGTCGCACAGATCAACGAGCTGGGGATCACGGTCGACTACCTGTTCTTCCCGCGCAACGGCGTGCACTCGGAGGCCTACAACAAGGCGGTATCGGTCTGGTGTGCCGCGGATCG
>JBEIPT010000425.1:0-3308 GCA_040376895.1 Lysobacteraceae bacterium
CGAGACGCAGAAGCATGCCAACCTGATGCGCAACGCCGAGGTGTCGTTTCTGGTCGACAATCGCACGAACGCGCAGATCGACTACGAACAGGCAGTCGCCATTTCGGTCATCGGTCATGCCCGAGCCATTCCGGATGCCGAGCTTGGGCAATTCCTGGCAATCTACGCGGACAAACACCCGAAACTCGAGGCCTTCATCAACGCCCCAGCCTGCTCATTACTCCGCATTGAGGTCAGTTGTTACCGCGTGATCAGCAAGTTTCAGGCAGTTGAGTTGCTCGAGATCGGGTGACCTCGGCAAGGTCCCGAAGCATGCAGCATTTGCCCTGGCCACCGATCGCCTACAATGGCAACCATGACCGCACCAAGCTCACCACCGCCACACGCACCACTGACTCATTCCTCGTTCTACAAGTTCGTGCCGATCGCGCATCCGAATGAGTGGGTCATGCATCTGAGATCGCTGACCACGGGGGTCAAGGGCAGCATCCTGATCGCGTCCGAGGGCATCAACGGCATGGTGGCCGGCACTGCCGATGCGTTGTCCGACTTTGAGCAGTCGCTGCGTACCGACCCTTTGTTCGACGGTGCCTTCAGTGATGTCGTGTTCAAACACAGCCCCTGCAAGACAGCACCATTTGCCCGGATGAAGGTGCATCACAAGCCGGAGATCCTTCCACTGGGCGTGGCAGGCGTCGATGCACGCAATACCGGAATCAACCTGAGCCCCAGCGCATGGCGCGAATTGATCCAACGCGATGATGTGGTGCTGCTCGACAACCGCAACAGCTTTGAATACCGACTCGGTCGATTCAAGTCGGCGATCGATCCCGGAGTGCGCAACTTCCGCGATTTCCCGGAGTACGTGAAGGCGAACTTGCCAACCTGGCAAGCGCAGAACAAGAAGATCGCCATGTACTGCACCGGCGGCATCCGCTGCGAAAAGACTTCCGCGTGGATGCGTGATCTGGGTGCCGAGGTGTATCAACTGGAAGGCGGCATCATCAACTACTTCGCGCAGATGCCGGATGCCGATCGCGACTGGATCGGCGAGTGTTTCGTGTTCGATAACCGGATCGCGCTGGATACACACCTCGCTGAAACGAGCACCACTCTGGAACAGGTTTACCAAGGCGATGAGGACGGCGAATTCCGATTGAATCGGGCCCGGCGCCTCGCGCAAGTTGTGGATGATGAGCAAACCTAAGGCCCAGCCCGTTCGAAACGGCGTCGGCGCCAGCTCGGTCACGATGCCGAACGCTGGCCCCTGGGCCACGGTATTGGATTATCTGGTCACTCGATTTCCGACGATCAGCGCACCGGAATGGCGCGCACGGTTCGACGCCGGGCTGATCCTGGATGGAGACGGTCAGTCCATCGATACGAACCATCCGTTTCGCGGGCAAGCCCGGATCTACTACTACCGGGATCTGAAACATGAGGTGCCGGTGCCGTTCGAGGCGCGGATCGTTTTTCAGGACGAGTTCCTCGTGGTGGCCGACAAACCGCATTTCCTGTCCGTCATGCCGGCAGGCCGGTACGTGCAGGAGACCCTGCTGGTGCGGCTCAAGCGCGCGACCGGGATCGATTCACTCACGCCGATGCACCGTATCGATCGCGAGACTGCTGGGCTGGTCGTTTTTGTCATTCAACCCGACACCCGTGGCAGCTATCAATCCTTGTTTCATGCGCATCAGGTCCAGAAAAGCTACGAGGCGATTGCACCCCTGAGCACCGCCTCAAACAGCCCTGTGGCCGATCCAATGAGCTTCCCGCTGCGTTATCGCGTGCACCTGCGCGAAAGCGACAACTTCATGCAGATGGAAGTGACGGCCGGTGTTGCCAACTCGGAAACGGAGATCGAGTTGCTGGAGGCTGATCAAGAACGAGGTCTCGGCCGCTATCGACTGTCACCGATCACTGGCAAGAAGCACCAATTGCGCGCGCACATGAATGCACTGGGCATACCAATCCTCAACGACACCATCTATCCGGTGCACCAACCGGCTGCCGCCGATGATTTCTCGCGGCCGCTGCAGTTGCTGGCCAGGACCATTTCATTTACAGACCCAATCTCGCAGGTTGCGCGCCACTTCGAGTCGTCTCAGCAATTGATACTGCAAGGCGGCACGCTGAACACGCAATCAAGCTGAATCCTGTAACAGCCGATTCGGATAACGCTTGCCTTACAACCTGGAGGATTCATGAAACCGACGATCTACCTGATGTTTCCGGGCACCTGCCTTGAGGCCATGACCCTGTACGCCAATCTGCTGGGCGGCAGTGTTCTGCACGTCAGTCACAACCGTGATGTTCCGAGCCCTGAAGATGCCATGCCGGGTGGACCGGATCTGGTCATGCACATGACGATCCAGGTCGGAGACGACCAGATCATGGGCTCGGATTGTCCAGAGGGCATGTACCAGGCGCCGCAGGGTTTTTCGGTGACGCTTGCGCCGGAGTCTGCAGCGGAATTTGACCGTTTGTTTGCCGTATTGTCCGTGTCGGCCTTGTCGATGATCATGCCGCCCTGCGAAACCTTTTGGGCCGAACGGTTTGCGATGCTCACGGATCGCTTCGGGACACCGTGGATGCTGAACTTCACCGGCTCGAAAATGCCCGGGTGAGTTGATTGCTGTTCGGTTCAACTGCGGGAATCGAAACACTTCGTCTCGCAGCGTGTGAAACAGAGCGCTGCTGGTTCTTCTCCCGCTTGCCTGCGGGAGAAAATGCCGACAGGCAGATGAGGGCAATCTGGCGACTGACAGAAACTCGCGCCAATCTGGCCTTCATCCGGCCTTCGGTCACCTTCTCCCGCAAGCGGTGGCTGTCAAGCTACTTGTCGCTTTTTCGGTTACGCCCCCGCAGCTCGTCATCCCCGCGCACAGCCTTCCAACCGTCATTCTAGGGCACAGCCCTCCAACCGTCATTCCCGTGCAAGCGGGAATCCTTTCGTTGCGACTCGGTTTGGGTTGTGTGGCACCCGAGTGGTTTCCCGCTTGCGCGGGAATGACGGACTTTTTGGGTGTGGCACAAGCGTTTTGACGTCCGTGTTTGCTGGTCCTCAGCGCGGCATCCCTGCAGGTTCCTTCAACGCGTCATTCCCGCGAACAGCCCTCCAACTGTCATTCCCGCGCATAGCCCTTCAACCGTCATTCCCGCGCAAGCGGGAATCCATTCGATGCGACCCGGTTTAGGTTGTGTGGCACCCGAGTGGTGTGCCGCGTGCGCGGGCCAGACGGGCGTTTTGGGGGCGGCCCAAGCGTTTTTTCGGCCGGGGTTTGTGGTGCTAAGCCCGCATACCAGCG
>JBEIPT010000223.1:0-6458 GCA_040376895.1 Lysobacteraceae bacterium
GTGCCATTCGGCTCGACTTCGCCGATGTAGTTCTGCCCGAATGGCAAAAGCGGCTGGACGAACTTGAGCCCGGGCGGATTGTTGATCGGGGCGGCAGCGCGCTCTGGCACCTGCCCCTTGACTTCATCGCCCGGATTGGCCTGGACGAACTCGTATTCCACCGCAATGGCTGACCCAGCCAGCAGTAGTCCTCCGACCAATGCCTTGGCCAGCCAACTTGCAGCTTTAATTGCGCGTGCGCCCGAGCGCGCCAACATCGAATCGTCAAGCATATTGTTCCCCGCATCCACAATCTCGCCACACCGGCGAGTCCCGGCAGCGATCCTAGCCCTGCAGAACTGAGGCCGGCAAGCGGTTCCCACCTGAATTTGCGATTGACGATGGTTTGCGGGAGTGCGGGGCTCAGGCTCGGCACGGGCGCCAACGGAACACAATGTTGGCCCTGCAATCGGCCGCTCGCGCCGAACTGGGTGCCGCCCGGCGGGTGCCTACACGAACTCGGGATGGCGGCCACGATCATGTGATCAAGACTGCGGGAGCGCAAACAGCGCCCAACGAACCAAAAACGGATCCTCTATGAAGCACCCAGTCTTTCTCTTGGCCGTGCTGGCCTCCTTAAGCACCGCCGCCAATTCCGATGTGAAAACCATCCCGAACCAGATCATCGATCAAGCCCAGGCCGGCGCCCAGATGGGCGCGGAGTTCGGCCGGCATGCTGCAATCGTCGGCGACGTCAATGGTGACGGCTTCGCCGATCTTCTGGTCGGGGCGCCGCTGCACGACAACGATGCGGCGATCGACTCCGGGGCTGCCTTTCTGTACGCCGGCACTGCTGGCCAATTCTCGAGCACCCCAATGTGGCAGGTACTGCACCCTCAGGCGGGGGCAAACTTCGGCGCCGCGGTTGCCGGGATCGGCGACGTCAACGGCGACGGCTATCTGGACATTGCCGTCGGCTCACCCAATCTGGACAACGGCCAGACCGATGAAGGGGGCGTCTACATCTACTTCGGCGGCACCACGGTCTCGACCAGCTCGACCGCGTTTCTCGAAGTCAACCAGGTCTCTGCGTTCCTCGGCGGATCCCTCGCTGGCGCCGGCGACATCAACGGCGATGGTTTTGCCGATGTGATCGCGGGCGCCGCCGGATTCGACACGACCGCCCAGAATGGCGGGCTGGCTGGTGTGTGGTTTGGCGGCGCCGGCGGCACTTTCAACACCATCAGGGATGTCAGCTTCCAGTCCAGCCAGGTGGATGCCCGATTGGGCACCAGTGTCACTTCGGCAGGCGACTTCAACGGGGACGGGTTCGATGACGTCCTGGTCGGCGCCGCCGACTACGACGATGGCCAGACGAATGAGGGCGCTGCATTCCTGTATTTCGGCGCTGCGACCGTCGATGTCGCCACAGACGGGCATTTTCAGATCAACCAGGCCGAGGCGGATTTCGGCCGGTCGGTCGCCGGCGTCGGCGATGTCAATGGCGACGGATTTGCCGACATCATGGTCGGCGCGCCGGAATGGGACGATGGCCACACCAATGAAGGCGGCGCATTCGTTTACTTTGGCGGCCTGACGGCAAACACCACCAGCGACTTTACCGTTACGCCAAACCAGCAGGATGCTCAGATGGGGGCGGCGGTAGCCGGGCTCGGTGACACCAATGGTGACGGATATGCCGATATCGCAGTAGCCGCGCCGCTGTTCAATGGCGCAGCCACGGATGGTGGGTTCGTCCAGTTTTTCCAGGGCAGCCCCTCAGGAATCAGCGCCGCTTCCGCCCGATCGTTCGAAGGCACTCAGGTGTCGGAAGAAATCGGACGCTCGCTGTCCGGTGGCGATCCAGACAATGACGGATTCGCCGATCTCCTCATCGGGGTGCCCCGCGCAGATGATGCGCCCTTGATCGACGCCGGCCGCATCATGCTGGCGCGCGGAACGGGCTCGGTACCGGACAACATCCATGAGGTCTTGAGCGAGTCCGATGTAACCGATGCATCTCTGGGCAATGTGATGGCTTCCGGAGATCTGAATGGCGACGGATTCAGCGACCTCGCTGTAGGTGCCGCCCAGCAGAACGCCAGTGCAGGCGCGGTATACCTCTATCTGGGCCGATCAACAGGCCTTCCGTCAGTACCCTCGAACGTACTGACCACCACCGCAACTTTGCAATTCGGAATCAGCGTGGCCATAGGCGACCTGAACGGAGACGGTTTCGGCGATCTGATCGTCGGTGCCAGCCAAGAGGCAAATGGCCAAATTTCGGAAGGCAGGGTCCACGTCTATTTCGGGGGTTCCGGTGCATTCGATACCACCATTGACCGGTCCTTCGAGGTCAACCAGATCCAGGCCGAATTCGGACACAGCGTGGCCTTTGCCGGCGACGTGAACGGCGACGGCTTCGGTGATCTCGCCGTCGGTGCGCGCCTGTTCGACAACGATCAGTCCAATGAGGGAGCCGTCTTCGTGTTTTACGGCAGCCGGGTTCTCGACACCGAGCCGGACGCAAGGCTGGAATCCAATCAGGGCTCCGGCTTCGTCGGCAACAGTGTCGCAGGAATCGGAGACATCAACGGCGATGGGTTCGCGGATATCGGAACCGGAGCCAATGGATTCGACGTCCTGGTCGGGAACGACGGTGCAGCGTTCGTCTGGTTTGGCGGCGCCAACTTCGACACCAACGTCGACCGAACCTACGAAGGGGACCAACTCGATGGCCGGCTCGGGACATCGATTGCGGGTGTCGGTGATGTCAACAACGATGGATTCGACGACTTCGTTGTCGGCGCCGATCAACAGGACGTCGTCAACCAGAATTCGGGGGCAGCATTTCTGTACCTGGGCGGTTCCAATCCTCAAGTGGTCCGACACGCCACGCTCAGTTCCCAACAAGGGCAAGCACTGGATGGAAGTTCGGTCGCCGCGGCTGGTGACGTCAACCAGGATGGGTACGCCGATGTGTGGGTGGGTTCGATTGGCTGGGACAACACAGGGGGCAATGCAAACCAGGCAGGCGCGGCATTTCTCTATCTGGGCGGCTCAGGAAACTTCAACACCGGGATCGACCTGACCGTATCGCGCACGGTCGCTTTTCAAGCCTTGGGCAAATCCATTGCCAGCGGGGATTTTGACGCCGACGGTGATCCCGATATGGCCACCGGAATCTGGCAATACACCAACGGACAAAGCTCGGAGGGCGCCATCCAGGTCTACCTCAATGGCATCGCTGGTCGTGGCCTGGCGATTCAGAGTTTCAGTGTCGCGACCGACAATCCCGTGAACCAATGGGGCAAATCGCACGATCCGGACGGTTTCACGGTTGCCGCATACGCCACGAGTCCGTTTGGCCGGGAACGTGCGCGACTTCAGATTGAATCCTGCCCGGCGGCGCGCGCTTTCGGCCATATCGAATGTGTGCGCACGTCGGGTGCCAACTGGGTCGACATTCCGATCACCGCGTTCCCGGTGGACGTCAGCGCCGACATCGTCGGCCTCGCCTTCGGCTCCTTGCAGCATTGGCGGGCACGCCTTCAATACGCTCCGCTGAATAGCGGCAGCAATGGTTCGTTGCGCCCCCTCGGCCCGCGCAGTGGCCCCTGGCGGCGCATGGATGCCGAACCCATTCTGGGTGATGTCCGCATTACCGACAGTCTGTTCGGCAACGGCTTCGAGTAGCCCGCCAACCTCCCCCGCCACTCATCGCCGTCAGATCGAATCGAAACCCCGGCCGGAACGGACCGGGGTTTTCTTGTTGAGTGGCCTACCGCACACCCGATGAAAAACAATGTGACTGCGCGTGTGCTCCCGATCGGCGCATAATCGGCGGACCCGCAAGACGCGGGGCATATTGGGAGGCTCCTCATGCAAGTCGTTCGCAGAAAACCAGGGCACAAGTTCCTGGCACTCGCTGGATTGGCACTCGCCATCAGCGCTCAGTTCGTTTCCGCTACTACGGTCATCCGCACACCGGGCATGCGCGCCGATGGTTCGATTGGCTTCAGCAACGGCGGCATTCCGCTGATCCAGGCCCAAAACGACTATGACGCGGCGTTTCTGCTGGGTTACGTTCATGCCCGCGACCGCATGTTCCAGATGGACGTGCTGCGCCGCACCGCCAGTGGAACACTCGCCGAACTGGTAGGCCCCACGGTGTTGCCGAATGACATCCAGTTGCGCACGCTCGGCCTGCGTCGAGCGGCACAGGCAAGCTGGTCGGCGATGAATGACGAGATGCGCGGCATTCTCAAGGCCTATTCCGATGGCGTGAATCTGTACCTGCAGAATCCCGCGCTCCCGCCTGAATATGCAGCACTCGAACTGACGCGGATCGAACGCTGGTCACCGGTCGACTCGCTGGTCGTCGGCAAGATTCTCGCGTTCCAGTTGAGCTTCGATCTCGACATCGACTACACCATCCGACTGGGCGCATATCAGCAGGCTGGTGCCGCCGCGGGATTCAACGGAACGGCGCTGTTCTTCGAAGACACACATCGTGTTCAGCCCTTTGACAATCGCATTTCAATCCCCGGATTCCAACCCACATCGAGCGACAAGTCCGGGGATGCGCCGTTCTGGCAATCGATCCCGAACGTGCCACCGGAAACCATCGCCATGGCGCAGGCCTTGAAGGATGCGATCATCGATAACCCGATCATTGCGCCCCATCTGCGGCCACGCGAAAACCGTGCCGGAAGCAACTGGTGGATGGTTTCGGGCAGCAAGACGGCCAGTGGCTCGCCGATTCTGGCGAACGACCCGCATTTGTCGCTTGATCTGCCGGCGATCATGCACGAGGCGCACATCATCTCGACCGATTCGCGCTATCCGCGACCGATGAATGTTTCCGGCCTTACGCCACCGGGTGCACCGAACATTCTGCTCGGCTGTACCGAAGAATTCTGCTGGGGTCTGACGACCAATCCGCTCGACGTGGCCGACACCTACCAGGAACAGTTCCGCCTCAACACCTTCGGTTTGCCGACCCACACGATCTACAAGGGCAATGCCGAACCGGTGACCTGGACGTTCCAGAGTTATTTCGTCAACAATTTCGATGGCGTCAACGACAATGTCACGCGCAACAACAGCATTGGCTACACCAATGGTGGCGTGACGATCACGGTTCCCCGCCGCAACAATGGGCCGGTCCTGAGCATCACCAACGATACCGGCATTTCGGTTCAGTACACCGGCTGGGGCGCCACATTCGAACTCGACGCGATCCGACGCATCAATCGAGCGACGAATCTCACCGAGTTCCGCAGCGCCCTCGACTATTTCGATGTTGGCTCGCAGAATTTTGCGTATGCCGGGCGTGACGGAACCATCGCCTACTACACCACTGCCGAAGCGCCGATTCGCGAAGACCTTCAAGCCAACGGCATTGATGGCGCCCCGCCCTTCATCATTCGTGATGGAACCGGCGCACGCCGCAACGAATGGTTGCCGGTGACGAACCGCCAACCGGGTCAGGCCGTGCCCTACGAGATCCTCAAGGCTTCGGAAATGCCCTCGGTCGTGAACCCGGAGCAGGGATACATCGCCAACGCCAACAACGATCCGATCGGCAATACGCTGGACAACAACGCGTTCAACCAGTTGCGCCCGGGTGGCGGCCTGTATTACCTGAACTTCGGGTACTCCTCGCTTCGCCAGGGCCGCGTCGACCGCATGATGCAATCCCTCCTGTCACGCCCCGAAAAAGTGACGGTCGCCGATATCAAGGCCACTCAAGCCAACAACCAGTTGCTGGATGCCGAACTGGTCGCTCCGCACTTGATCACGGCCTACAACAATGCCTTGCAGTCGAACTGGACGGAACTGCGCGCACTCGGTGAAAACCCGCGGCTCAAGGACGCGATCGATCGGATTGCCGCCTGGGACTATTCGTCTCCGACCGGTATTCCTGAAGGTTACGATGCCGGTGACAACCCGCTTGCATTGTCGGCTCCATCCGAAACGGAAATCGCGAACTCCGTTGCTGCAACCTTGTTTTCGGTCTGGCGCGGACAGGTCGTGCGCGGCACCATCGATTCAACCTTGTCGCGGGTCGGGCTGTCCAGCCAACTTCCGGGCAGCACCGAGTCCTACGTGGCGTTCAAGCGGCTTCTGGATACCTACGCCACTCAGCAGGGTCGGGGTGTTTCAGGCCTGAACTTCTTCCAGGTGACCGGCGCGCCGAATGCCAATGCCGCACGCGACTTCGTGATGCTGAAGGCAATGTCCGATGCGCTCGCGCTGCTCGCCAGCAACGAATTCGCGCCGGCTTTCGGCAACTCGACGAACCTGAACGACTATCGCTGGGGCAAGTTGCACCGGATCGTCTTTGATCACCCGTTGCGGGGCCCCTTCGATATTCCGGGACCGGGTCTTTATGGCATCACCAACCTGGCGCCAAACCTGCCAGGCGTGGCGCGGGGCGGTGGTTATGAGGCTGTGGATGCATCCAGCCACAGCAC
>JBEIPT010000334.1:0-4353 GCA_040376895.1 Lysobacteraceae bacterium
ATCGTCGATCGGAACGGCGAGCCTCTGGCCATCTCGACGCCCATGGTGTCGTTGTGGGTCCACCCGAAAAGCCTGGCTGCGGCACCCGAGCGCATCGCCGAGTTGGCCGGCCTGATCGGTGTTGACGCCGGGGCCTTGAAGGAAAGTGTCACGACGCGGACCGAGCGCGAATTCATGTACTTGCGCCGACGCATGGCGCCCGAGCTCGCCGAACAAGTGCTGGCGCGCAAGATCCCGGGCGTCAACGGACTGCGCGAGTTCCGCCGGTTCTACCCAAGCGGTGAAATGTTCGCGCATGTCGTGGGCACGACCAATGTGGACGACAGTGGCCAGGAAGGTCTGGAGAAACTCTACGATCAATGGTTGCTCGGCGTTCCGGGCAGCAAGCGGGTGATTCGCGACCGTCTCGGCCGAGTGGTCGAGACGATCGAAGAAACCCGCGCCGCAAAGCCGGGGCAGACGCTTCAGTTGTCGCTTGACCGCCGGATCCAATACCTCGCGCATCGCGAACTGAAGGCCGCGATCTTCGAGCATTCGGCGAGCAGCGGGTCGATGGTCATTGTCGATGTCACCAACGGCGAAGTGTTGGCCATGGCCAACTATCCGGCGTTCAACCCGAACTCGCCGGAGCCCGACCAGGCCGTGCGCCGCAACCGTGCGGTGACCGACCTGTTCGAGCCGGGCTCCGTAGTCAAGGCGTTTACGGTTGCGGCCGGTCTCGAAAGCGGGAAATTCAAGTCGGACACGTTGATCGATACCCATCCGGGCACACTGCAGGTGGCGAACCATCTGGTCCGTGACGTCCGCGATTTCGGCATCATCGATCCCACGCGTCTGCTGACCAAATCCAGCAACGTGGCAGCCACGCGCATCGCGCTCGAACTGGACAACGAGCACCTCGTCGACATGTTCTCGCGATTCGGCTTCGGTCAGCCGACCGGCAGCCTGTTCCCCGGTGAAGAGCCCGGCTTCCTGCCCGCCGCCGAAGGCCTGGGGATGGTCGAGAAGGCCACGTTGTCCTATGGCTACGGCTTGTCCGTCAATGCACTCCAATTGGCACAGTCCTACGCGGCGCTGGCGAACCACGGCCGCTTCCGTCCGGCAACGTTCCTGCGCAACGGCAACCAGGATGTCGCCGAACGGGCGCTGCTGGATCCGGAAATTGCCGCACAAGTGACCGCCATGCTGGAAACCGTGACTGGCCCGGAAGGTTCCGGCCAGAAAGCGGTGGTGGCGAACTACCGCGTCGCCGGCAAGACCGGCACGGCCAAACGTGCCGTGCGCGGAGGGTATGAAAAATCCTATGTCAGCGTGTTCGCAGGCATGGTGCCGGTGTCTCGTCCGCGGCTTGCCGCTGTGGTCGTCATCAACGATCCGCGTGGCCTCGTCTATTACGGGGGTCAAGTGGCCGCACCGGTGTTCGGTCGCGTCATGGACGATGCGCTGCGTTTGCTGAATGTGCCACCGGACAATCTGGATGTCGTGCAGATGGCGCGAAACAGCCATCCGCCCGGCATCAGTCCGCAAGCTTTGGTCGTCAACACTGATTTTGCCGAAGGGGTGGCGCCGTGAGCGTGAGCCTTGCGAGCCTGTTTCCGAATTTGGCGGCGGACCTTCCGGACCTGCGAGTGGCCGGTCTTGCGATCGACAGCCGCGAGGTCGCGCACGGCTTCGTGTTCGTTGCTCTGCGTGGGACGCGGACGCACGGTCTGGCGTTTGCACCCCAGGCCGTGGCACAAGGCGCAGTCTGTGTGCTCGCCGAAGGCCCGTTGGAATTCTTGCCAACGGATCTGGCAGTGCCAGTGATCGTCATGGACACCCTGCGAACCGAGCTCGGCGAGGCACTTGTCCGTTGGCACGGTGGTGCCGCCGCTTACCCCCGTTTGATCGGCGTGACCGGCACGAATGGCAAAACCTCAACGGTGCAACTGCTGGCCGCTGCACTCGAGCAGCTGGGCGTTCGGGCCGGAACCATCGGCACACTGGGTGCCGGTCTGGTTGGGAAGTTGGAGGCGGGCGAACGCACCACTCCGGACGTGATTGCCACCCATCGTCTGCTCGCTCGAATCGGTGAAGCCGGCGCCAACGTGGTCGCCATGGAAGTGTCGTCCCACGCGCTGGAGCAGCAGCGTGTTGCCGGGCTGAAGTTCGAGCACGCAGCGTTCTCCAACCTCACGCGCGACCACCTCGATTACCACGGTGACATGGAATCCTACGGCGAGGCCAAGGCAAAGCTGTTCCTTTGGCCCGACTTGCGCACGGCGGTGATCAATGTCGACGATCCATTCGGAGAGCAGCTGGCTGCCCGCACGCCGGTCGGCGTGCAAGTGATTCGGGTCAGCAGCAAGAGCGCTACCGAACTCTATGCCTCGAACATCATCGTCGACGGGCATGGTCTGTCGTTCCGATTGTCCGCAGAGCACCACCACGCCGAAGTCCGGACGAAGCTGCTGGGTCGCTTCAACGTCGACAATCTGCTGCTGGTCGCAGGCCTGCTGCGAGCTCAAGGTTATGCGCTGGACCGGATCGCCGAAGTTTTCGGTCAACTGGAGCCGGTGCCGGGTCGCATGAATCGTGTGGACGTTCGCGACGATCAGGCCCTGGTCGTCGTGGACTACGCCCATACTCCGGACGGTCTCGAAAAAGCTCTGCAGACCTTGCGCGGACACTGCGCCGGGCGTCTGCTCGTCGTGTTCGGCTGTGGTGGCGATCGCGACCCCGGCAAGCGCCCGCAAATGGGTGCCTTGGCAGCCCAACTTGCCGATGAGTTGTACGTGACCGACGACAATCCGCGCAGCGAAGATGGCGACGCGATCGTCGCGATGATCCAGGCCGGAGCGAGCAGCGCGGCATCATTGCATGTGCAGCGCGATCGCCGTCAGGCGATTCGCCAGGCGATTGCATCGTCGCGGTCGGGTGACGTGGTCCTGATCGCCGGCAAGGGACATGAGCCGTACCAAGAGATCGATGGCCGCAAATGGCCATTCGACGACCGAATTGAAGCAGAACTTGCGTTGAGGGAAGCAGCATGATCCAGGCCATGTTGTCCGACCTCGCCCGCGCGCTTGATTGTCGCCTGACTGGCGCCGATGGCGAAGTGCTGGGCGTGTCCACCGATACCCGCTCACTTCAGGCCGGGAACCTGTTCGTCGCGCTGCGCGGCGAACGATTTGACGGCCACGGTTTTCTCGCCCAGGCCAAGGCAGCCGGCGCCATTGGTGCATTGGTCGATCGTGTTGATCCGACGCTGGAGCTTGCGCAGATCGAAGTGCCGAACACCCTGCTGGCATTGGGCGAGATCGCGCGGCGCTGGAGGCTTTGCCTGCCGGCGCGTGTCGTCGCATTGACCGGCAGCAACGGCAAGACCACGGTCAAGACGATGGTGGCGGCAATTCTTGCCGAAGCCGGTCGCACCTGTGCCACCGAAGGCAGCCTGAACAATGAAATCGGATTGCCGCTGACCATCTGCAAGCTGTCCGAAGACGATCGTTTTGCCGTGCTCGAAATGGGTGCCGGGCAACCGGGTGACATCGAGTATCTGGCCGCAATCGGTCGGCCGGATGTCGCACTCGTCAACAACATTGCCCCGGCACATCTCGAACGTCTGGGCAGTCTTGACGGCATCGCGCGCACAAAGGGTTCGATTTACGAAAACATGGACGATCGCGGCATCGCCGTGCTGAACCTTGATGATGCCTACGCTGAATCGTTCCGTGATCGGATCGGTGAGCGCCGGACAATGACGTTCGCGATGCAGGATCCCGGCGCCGACGTTCGGGTGACCGTCATGGACACGGTTCGGAATCGCATCCGACTGGACACCTTGATCGGCAAGGTCGAGTTGGAGCTGCCCTTCGAGGGTCGGCATAACGCACTCAACGCCGCAGCAGCCACCACATTGGCCTTGGCTGCAGGTGCCAACCTCGGTCATGTCTATGCCGGTCTGTCGAAGGCGCGCCCGGTGGCGGGCCGCTTGACCCGGATCGCCCATGCGAGCGGTGCGCTCATCCTCGACGATTCGTACAACGCCAATCCGGCTTCCATCAAAGCCGGTATTGACGCGCTGCGGCTGCTGCCCGGCGAGCACTGGCTGGCATTGGGTGACGTCAGGGAACTCGGCCCAAGCGGTCCGGAACTGCACGCCGACATCGGTCGTTATGCCGCACAAGCCGGTATCAAGCGACTGTTCGCAGTGGGCGATCTGTCGCGGCATACCGTCGAAGGCTTTGGCGCCGGTGCCCAGCATTTTGCCAATCAATCCGAACTGCTGGCGGCTTTGGCGCCTGCGCTCGGCGCTCAAATCAACCTGCTGATCAAGGGTTCGCATTCTTCGGCGATGGATCGAATCACGCG
>JBEIPT010000216.1:0-6610 GCA_040376895.1 Lysobacteraceae bacterium
GCCGCGCTGGATGCGGCCGATGCCGATCAGACCGACGTAGTTGTTGTAGTCGAGCTGGCTGATGCGCATCTGGAACGGACCATCCGGATCCACCTTCGGCACTTCGACGTGCTTGATGATGGCTTCGAACAGCGGGTCCATGTTGCCTTCGCGGACGTCCGGGCTCATGCCGGCATAACCGTTCAGGGCAGACGCGTAGACGGTCGTGAAGTCGAGTTGTTCGTCGGTGGCGCCCAGACGGTCGAACAGATCGAACGTGGCGTTGAGCACGAAGTCCGGACGTGCGCCAGGACGGTCGATCTTGTTGATCACGACGATCGGCTTGAAGCCCATCGCGAAGGCTTTCTGCGTGACGAAGCGCGTCTGCGGCATCGGGCCGTCGAACGCGTCGACCAGGATCAGCACGGAGTCGACCATCGACAGCACGCGCTCGACTTCGCCGCCGAAGTCGGCATGTCCGGGTGTATCGACGATGTTGATGCGGTAATCGCGCCAGCGGATGGCCGTGTTCTTGGCCAGGATCGTGATGCCGCGTTCCTTTTCGATGTCGTTCGAATCCATCACGCGATCGGGCAGCATGGCGCGCTCGCTGAGGGTGCCGGACTGCTTCAGCAGCTGATCGACGAGCGTGGTCTTGCCGTGGTCGACGTGTGCGACGATGGCGATGTTGCGAAGATTCTGAATCGACATGGATAAAGGCCGCACGCGTTGGCCGGCGCGGTCTCGGTTGGGAAGGAAGGGCGCGGAGTATAGCCACGTTTGAGCCGAGTTCCTGCTCCAGGCCCGGATTTGGTTCAGAAAACACGCTGGCGCCCCTGAACCGGGCCGGCTGCTACCTTATGGCAATGCCTGCAACCGATACACGCCCCTTAGCCATTGCCCTCATGGGGCCAACCGCGAGTGGCAAGACTCAGGCGGCGATCGATCTGGCGTCACGCTGGCCTGTGCACCTGATCAGTGTCGATTCGGCGCTGGTGTACCGCCACCTGAACATCGGCAGCGCCAAACCCGATGCCGAGACACTTGCCCGGTTCCCGCATGAACTGGTTGATATTGCCGAGCCCACCCAGCCGTACTCGGCCGCCGACTTCACGCGTGATGCACTCGCGGCGATCGAGCGGGCTCGACAGCTCGGGCGTTTGCCGGTCCTCGTGGGCGGAACCGGCTTGTACTTCCGGGCACTGACGCACGGACTTTCAGATTTGCCCGAATCCGACCCGGATGTTCGCGCTGCATTGGAGCAACGGCAGCGGGAGATCGGCCTCGGTGCCCTGCACGAGCGGCTTGCTGCACTCGATCCGACCGCAGCTGCGCGGATCCATCGCAACGATCCGCAGCGGATTTTGCGTGCACTCGAAGTCATCGAACTCAGTGGACGCCCGCTCAGCGATCAACAAGGTCGACGACGCCCGCAACTGCCGGTGCGGCTGCTCAAGCTGATCGTCTGCCCAGCCAATCGGGCGGTCCTGCACGAGCGGATCGCGCTGCGATTCCGGCAGATGCTCGATCAGGGCCTGATTGAGGAAGTGCGGCACCTCCGAACCTTGCCGGGTATCCATCCCGACCTGCCGTCCATGCGCGCCGTCGGTTATCGGCAAGCCTGGCAGTTCCTGGACGGCGCGTTCGGAGCGGCCGAACTCGCCGACCGTGGTGTCTTCGCCACGCGACAATTGGCCAAACGGCAAATCACCTGGCTGCGATCGGAACCGGACGCGTTCTGGCTGGATTCGACTGCCGTATCGTTCCCCGACGATCTGTTCGATCGGGTCGGCGCTGCAGTCCTTCCGTCACCTTGAGAAACAGCCGCACTCGCGACTTGTGACCCGGTCGACACTCGGAGACACTCCCTCGGCACGGCTTTTGCACAGGTGCTCACACATTGGAAGACCTGCTCACGGTTATGGTGCAGGCTGATTGAACACAGGCACAGCTTGAGCCCGGTGCGGCGTTTGACGCGGCATCCGGTTTTCCGCACGGGAGACGACGGAACATGTTGAAACATTGGATGGGTGCTTTGGCGCTGTTCGCAGGGACCGCTTCGGCGGGCGACCTGATCATGGTCGGCGATTTTGATGCCTCCGCGGAAGGCCCCTACAACGACTACGAAGCGGCGCGCTTCCTCACGCAGGCGACGTTTGGCCCGACTCAGGCGGAAATCACCCGGCTCAGGGAGATGGGTTACAACGCCTGGTTGAACGAACAGTTTGCGCTGCCGAACTCCGGCCACAGATCCTATCTGGACAACGTGGTCCTGGTTCCTCAGGAAGACATCTACCAGAGCACCCGCCGCGAAGCCTGGATGCAGCGTGCGGTGTTCGGCAATGACCAGTTGCGGCAGCGTGTGGCGTTTGCGCTCAGCGAGATTCTGGTCACGTCCGACAAGGCCGGCAGTCTCGGCGGCGAAACGTTCGCACTGGCCCACTACTACGACATCCTCGCCAATCAGTCCTTCGGCAATTACCGGGAAGTGCTGGAACAGGTCACGCTGTCGCCGGTCATGGGTTATTACCTGACCATGTTCCGCAACCGCAAACCGGATCTGCCCAACAACATCCGGCCCGACGAAAACTACGCACGCGAGATCATGCAGTTGTTCTCGATCGGCCTGGTGCAGTTGAACGTTGACGGCACACCGATCACCTCCGGTGGCGTGCCAGTACCAACCTACAATCAGGAAACCATCCGCGGCTTCGCACATGTCTTCACCGGCTGGGTCTGGGGCAACTGCGTCGTGCGCGAATACGAGTGGTGCGGACCGGGTGCCGATGGCGCACAGTGGTTTGCACCGATGTCGAATCCGCAGGGCAACGGCTGGGACAATCTGCCGCTGACCTATCATGCCTACGAAGGCAACAAGCAGTTGCTGAACTATCCCGGCGTGGCGCTGCCGAACGGCGTGATGCTGGCGCAGCCGACCTACCCCGCCAACACCCAAACGCCCCGCCAGAATCTCGAAACGGCGCTCGACAACCTGTTTGCCCATCCCAACGTCGCTCCGTTCATCAGCAAGCTGCTGATCCAGCGACTGGTATCGAGCAATCCGACGCCCGCCTATGTCGGCCGTGTTGCGTCCGTGTTCAACAATAACGGCTCCGGCGTAAAGGGCGACTTGCGCGCAGTGGTACGCGCCATCCTGATGGATCCGGAAGCACGCACCGTTCCGACCGACGCCAGCGGACGCGGCAAACTGCGTGAACCGCTGCTTCGGCTCACTCAATACTGGCGTGCCACCGGTGCCACCAATCACACCGGGCGGATGCGCGACTGGTTCGTGCATTGGCCCGGCAACTACGTTCCGCAATACGCGCTGGGCTCGAACACGGTGTTCAATTTCTTCCTGCCCGACTATGTGCCGCCCGGCGAAGCCGCGCAGGCGGGATTGTTGGCTCCCGAGTTCCAGATCCAGACCGACAACAACGTGGTCGGCTTCAGCAACATCCTTGACGGCGTGACCCTGTACCACCACAACGGCAATCCGCCGACGGATCCGGATGACACCTACACCCGCGCCAATCTGGCGTCCTTGCGCCTGCTCCGCAACAACGTCGACGCCTTGCTGGAACGCATCGACGTGCTGCTGATGTCGGGACAAATGAGCCCACACATGCGCAGTGTTCTGCGCACCTACATCCTGACGTTCAACCCTGAATCCGAAGGCGGTTACAAACGCGTCGAGGAAGCGTTGTGGATGGTCATGCTGAGCCCTGAATACGTGATCGAGAAATAAGGACAAGCCCCCATGAAACGTCGCGATTTTCTCCGTCACTCCGCCTGTGTCGCCGCCTCCAGCGCCGCGTTCACGGCACTCTCCACGAAATTTAATCTCGCCCATGCCGCCAATCGCGTATTGCTCGGCGGCGGCGAATACCGAGCGCTGGTCTGCGTGTTCCTTTATGGCGGCAATGATTCGTTCAACATGGTCGTGCCGTATGACCAATCGCCCTACAACACCTACGCGGCCACGCGCGGTTCAGTCGCGGTTCCGCGCAACCAGCTGCTGACGCTCACGCCCACCGCCAACGGTGCCGCCTATGGCCTGCATCCCAGCATGCCGGAACTGCGAACCCTGTTTAACCAGGCGAACAGCCCGCTGGCTTTGGTAGCGAACGTCGGGCCGCTGTTGTATCCGATCACCAAACCACAGTACGACGCCGGCAGCGTAGCGACGCCACCGCAGCTGTTCTCGCATGAAGACCAGAGCACCTATTGGTCGACGCCGACCGCGAACACGATCGATCGCAACGGCTGGGGTGGTCTGCTCGCTGACGAGTTCACGGCCCAGAACCAGAACCAGACACTCGCCATGACCATTTCGACGGATGGCGAGAACGTGTTCCAGGCCGGCAATGATGTGGTGCCCTACTTCCTGCCACCTTGGGGCGTGGAGACCATCGGCGCGATCACGCCCTCCTGGTCGGAACCGACGAACCGTCGCAACGCGTTCAACCAATTGCTCAACGGACCGCTCGATCATCCGCTCGAACGTGCATACCGCGACGGCTTCAATCGCACCGTCAACAACTATACGCAGATGCAGGCAGCGCTCACGTCGGCAGCGGTCACCCAATACGAAACCACGTTCAACAACCTGTTCGCACCCGGTGGTGCAGAAGTGGATTACCTGGGCAGCCAGTTGCGCATGATCGCTCGTGTCATCGCCGCGCGCAGCGTGCTGCAGATGACGCGGCAGGTGTTCTTCGTGGGCATCGGCGGCTTTGACAACCATGCCGACCTGTTGACCGCTCATCCGACCCTGTTGTCTTCGCTCTCGCGCAATCTCAACGCGTTCTACCAGTCGCTCGGTGCGATGAATGTTCAGAACAACGTGGTGACCTTCACGGCCAGCGAGTTTGGCCGGACTCTGTCGAACAACGGCGAAGGCACCGACCATGGTTGGGGCGGGCATCACTTGGTGCTGGGTGGTGGCGCGCTGACCGGCGGACCAGTTCGGGGCGGCCGATTCTACGGTTTGTTCCCAAGCCTGGCGGCAAGTGCCAGCAATCCGGACGATGCCGGCTGGGGTCAGATCATTCCGACCACGTCGGTGGACCAATACGCCTGGACACTGGCTCGCTGGTACGGATTGCCGGATGGTGCCAGCGGTCGCGACCTGATTTTCCCGAACGCCTCGCGCTTCACCGATCGAACGCCGTCGGGCACGGGCCAACCACACCTTGGATTCCTCGGATGAACAACACGGCCGGCGCAGGCTGGACTGAAACAGCTCAGCCTGCGCCAGATCCGCTTATTGGTTGATGTGTTTGCCCAACCAGGCGTTGACTTCGTTGTGCCACTGAACCGAGTTCTGCGGCTTCAGGATCCAGTGGTTTTCGTCGGGGAAGTACAGGAACTTCGACTCGATACCACGACGTTGCAGTGCCGTGAACAGCGAGATGCCCTGCTCCACCGGCACGCGATAGTCAAGCGCACCGTGAACGACAAGCGTTGGCAACGTCCAATCCTTCACGAAATGCACCGGGTTGTGTTGCTCATACTTCTGCGGCACATCGTAAGGAGTGCCCTGATGTTCCCATTCGTCGAACCAGAGTTCTTCGGTTGAATAACCCATGAAGCGGTTGTCGAAGATGCTGGCATGGCTGACGAGACACTTGAAGCCGTCCTGCCAGTTGCCGGCGATCCAATTGACCATGTAACCGCCATAGGACCCGCCCAGTGCACAGGCCTTGTCGCCATTCAGCCAGTCGAACTGTGCCAGCGCTGCGGCCTTGCCCTTCTTCAGATCTTCCAGCGGTTTGCCACCCCAGTCGCCGGAGATGGAGTCGGTGAACGCCTGGCCATAACCGGTCGAACCGTGGAAGTTGATCGCAATCACGGCGATGCCTTGACCTGCGTAGGTCTGGGCATTCCAGCGGTAATGCCAGTCGTTGCCGAATGCCCCCTGCGGGCCACCATGGATCAGAAACGCGACCGGATACTTCTTGCCGGCTTCGAAGTTCCAGGGTTTCACCACATAACCTTGGACGGTTTCGTCGTTCCAGCCTTTGTAGGTGAAGAACGTCGGTTCGCCCATGCGCACGTCGGTCAGACGATCCTTGTTGAACGCGGTCAGTGCGGTTTGGCCTTTGCGATCGATGCGGTAGATCTGTGCCGGACCGGTCAGCGTGTGGATACTCGCGACAAGGGTCTTGCCGGCCATGCTGAACGCATCAACGTGCCCTTCGGCGATGACCTTGTCGACCTTGCCGGTCTTGATGTCGATCGAGAACAACGGGTGTTGACCCCAGTCATCGGCGGTCGCGTACAGAGTGCGCCCGTCGGCAGACACGGTCAGCGGACCCGGCGAACGATCCCAGTCCTTGGCCACTTCGTGCGTGTTGCCCAACGCCAGATCCAGCGCCGTGATCCACAGGCGATCGGCCTCGAAACCCGGGCGCCTCATGGCCAGGTAATACAGCGTTTTGCCGTCGTTCGAAAAAGTTGGATAGTTGTCGAAGGCATCATTCGCGTCGGTCAGATTGCGCGGCGCGGCGCTGCCATCGACCGGTGCCATGA
Organism: Lysobacteraceae bacterium; assembly: GCA_040376895.1. Taxonomy (GTDB): domain Bacteria; phylum Pseudomonadota; class Gammaproteobacteria; order Xanthomonadales; family Ahniellaceae; genus Ahniella. The sequence goes on from JBEIPT010000216.1 coordinate 6,514, forward strand.
ACAGGTCCAGATTCGTCGACCAGGATTCGGTCTTGCCGGCAATCCGCGCCGCAAACACGATTTGAGTGCCGTCCGGCGAAAACGCGAATTCACCGGC
>JBEIPT010000608.1:0-1679 GCA_040376895.1 Lysobacteraceae bacterium
CGATCATGTTGTTGAACACCGACACCCGTTGTTTCTTGACTTCGCCCGGTGGAAGCGCGGCAAGGCTGTCAAACAGGCGCTGATTGGCCCAGCGTTTGTAATCGGCCAGCATGCGGGCCGTGCGTACGTTGATCATCGCAGGTCTCCCATTGCAATGGGCGCACTGCAAAGCATAGCCCTCATCTCGCGGGGGCAGCTCAAACGCTGATCATCGGTCGCTCAGAGCCTGCGTTACCCGCCTGGCCAGCGCCAGGCAACTGGTCAGCCCCGGTGATTCGATGCCGAACAGATTGACCAGTCCGGGCACGCCATGGTCGTCGGGGCCGCTGATGATGAAGTCGGCGGCGGGTTCTGTCGGGCCGGTGATTTTCGGGCGGATGCCGCTGTAGGCCGGTTGCAGCCTGTCATCGGGCAGGGCCGGCCAGTAACGCCGGATGGCCTCGTAGAAACCCTCGGCACGGCGCGGATCGACGCGGTAATCGATGTGGTCGATCCACTCCACATCCGGTCCGAAACGCGCCTGACCGCCAAGATCGAGGGTCATGTGCACCCCCAGCCCGGCACTTTCCGGTGCCGGATAAACCAGACGCCGGAACGGCGCGCGACCGCTGAAACTGAAATAACTGCCCTTGCACAAACGAGCCAATGGAACGTGCAGCGACGACAAGCCTTCAATGCGGCTCGCCACTTCCGGTGCGGACAACCCGGCGCAGTTGATCAACTCACGACAGCTCAAGGTCATCGGCTGGACGCCGCCCATGTGCAACTGGAAACCGTGTTCGCTGCACCGCGCCGATGCCAGCGGCGTATGAAATGCCATCGAGGCTCCGGCGGCCTCGGCGTCCGCCTGAAGCGCCAGCATCAGGGCATGGGAATCGACGATTCCGGTGGAAGGCGACCAGAGCGCGGCGACGCAGGACAGCGCCGGTTCAAGTTCGCGAGCCTGATTGGCGTCCAGCCATTGCAAGTCATCGACACCGTTGCGGACGCCCTGCTCCAGCAACTTCTGCAACGCCCCGCGCTGGTGATCATCAGTGGCGACGATGAGCTTGCCCAGTCGCTGATAGCCGACGCCGCGATCATCACAAAAGGCATATAGACGTTGTTTGCCTTCCACGCACAATTGCGCCTTGAGGCTGTCACTCGGGTAATAGATGCCGGCGTGGATCACTTCCGAGTTGCGCGAACTGATGCCCACGCCGATGCCTTCGCCGGCTTCGACCAGCATCACTTCGCGCCCGCTCCGGGCCAACGCTCTGGCCACCGCCAGCCCGACCACGCCAGCCCCGACCACGACGCATTCGATATCGACGCTCACCTGCCCTGCGCTCCGTTGCAACGATCAAAACGTGCCGGGATAACTGCCGCCGTCCAGCAACAGGTTTTGCCCGGTGAGAAAACCCGCCTGGGCGCTGCAAATGAACGCGCAATAGGCGCCGAACTCATCGGGCTGGCCAAAGCGTTGGGCCGGCACGTTTTTGCGCCGCTGCGCACTGATGTGCTCGACGCTGGCGCCATTGGCCTCGGCGGCAGCACTCAGGGTCTTGTGCAGGCGCTCGGTCTCGAACGGGCCGGGCAGCAGATTGTTGATCGTGACGTTGTTCCCCGCCAGCCGCGACTGACGCGCGAGTCCGGCGATGAAACCGGTCAGGCCGCTGCGGGCGCCGTTGGACAGACCG
>JBEIPT010000108.1:0-10364 GCA_040376895.1 Lysobacteraceae bacterium
CCAGATTCGAACCGGCGTTCGGGGTGAACGCGATCGTGATTCGGTTGCAGGAGTGCGCTTCGAAATCAACCTTGCCGATCGGCGTCGCCGTGGTCGGCGTGAAATTGTTGCCGAACGAGCCGCCGGTTGCGGTCGTGGCATCGATGCCGGTCTTGCGGAATTCGCGATCGGTCAGCGGCACCAGAGTGGTGAACCAGTATTGTTTGCCGGTGTTGTCGTACGTGAACGTGGCGATGAACAACACGCCGCCGTCCTTGCTGGTCGGCAACCAGTCGAGCATCGAGCCGCGACCGCTCTGCTGCGGGTTGTACCAGCCGCCGCGGAACGATTCATCGACAACCAGCGCTGCAGAAGCTTGCGCGGACAGGAACAATGCGCTGGTCGCGAGCGCCAGCAGACGTTTATTCGACTTCGGATTCATGGTCGGATCTCCAAGGGTAACAATCGGCACGGACAAAGCCCGGTTGCCGACACGCTATTCAACGCAGATGACAGAGCCATGTCGTTCGTGCTTCCGAATCGCGACATTCGACGTGTTGTCACATTGGTGCAAACGACAACAGGGCGATGCTCAAGCCAATCACCGAGGCTGCAGCCACATCACTTGGATAATGCAGTCCGAGAACCACTCGGGACATCGCGATGAGCAAGGTGAACGGCACCAGCAGCCAGGCCAGCGCGGGTTGGTGGACGATGGCAATCGTGCTGAATACCACCGCATGAAGCGTGTGCCCGGACGGAAAGCTGTATTCATCCAGCGGCGCCAGATGCAGAGTGATCGTCCGATAACGCTGATACGGTCGCGGCCGGCGCGTGTGACGCTTCAGGGTCTGATACAGGACGAACGTAAACAGACCGGCAGCGGCCATCTGCAAGGACACTCGATCACCGTTGATCAGGTCGAATGCAGCAAAACAGGCCATCAGCACATACCAGACTCCGCCGTCACCCAGTCGCGACACCACTGAAAAGAATCGCCGCGTGCGGTCGCCGTCACCCAGTCGGTTCAGGCTCAGGCACAATCGAAGTTCGGGGCTTGTTACCCCGCGATCCAGTCGCGGCGTGTTCATGCGGCCTCCCGAACGGCCAGTTCATGCGCCATCAATGCCACCAGTTGTTGTGCAACCGCTCGTTGTGACAGTGCTGCGACGGTTTCGCGTGCGCGCATCGAGAAGAGTTGTCGTCGCTCCCGCGACCCGGCCAGCAGTAGCGCATGTCGAATGAATCCTTCCTCGTCACCGAACGATGCAACGAGTCCGTTGGACTCGTGACGTATGTGCTCCTGCGCAGCACCGTAGTCGAACGCGATAGTCGGGACACCACTGGCCAGAGCCTCCACGGTCACGTTGCCAAAGGTTTCGGTGAGGCTCGGGAACAGGAACACGTCACCACTGGCGAAACACTTCGCAAGATTTTCGTCGCGCTGCATGCCCACAAAGATGAAGTCCGGGTTATCGCGCATCAAAGCCTGGCGTTCCGGGCCATCGCCGATCCAGATGAATCGCGCTTCCGGCACAAGCTCCTGGATCGCGCGAAACGCACGAACCGCCAGGCCCAGGTTCTTTTCGGCCGCGAACCGACCGACATGGATCACCGCCAGCCCGTCGACCGGCACACCCCATTGCGTGCGGAGATCCTGATCACGTCGCTGTGGCGAGAACAGACGAGTATCGACACCGCGCGACAAGCGCTCGACCCGTCGGAAGCCGCGATCATCCAGTTCCTGCTTCAACGCCCGTGTTGGCACCAATGTGGCCGTGGCGCGATTGTGGAAGCGGCGCAACCAGGCTTGGGCAACCGGTACCAACCAGGACGCGCCGTAGTGGGCCACGAAGTCGTCGAAACGCGTATGGAAGCCGGTGAACACCGGCAAACCCAGGCTCCTTGCCGCACGCACACCCGACCAGCCCAGGGGGCCTTCGGTAGCGACGTACACGGCATCGATGCCGGCTTGTTGCCAGGCCGATCGGAGCACATTCGTCGCCGGCCAGCCAAACCGCAAGCCGGGATATCGGGGCAGCCCGCTGCCCGAGAGCAGTCGGACGCCTTCATGAACCAGCGTCGTTGATTCTTCCTCGCCGGGCTGTCGCGGCCGCGACAAGTCGACGGTGTGCCCGAGTGCCCGCAACTCGACCACCATATTGTGAACGGTCAAGGCGACGCCATTGATTTCCGGCGGATAGGTTTCGGTAACGATCGCAATGCGCATGGTTCCGCTCCGTTTGGCAGGATGGCGCCCAATCTGACGGCACTGTTTGACCAAACCTTGAAGCGGCGATGACAAACCGACGCGACTCCGATGACGGAACGATGAATCGAAACGCCAGCGTCATCGACTTGTCATCGCGCAGACCTAGCCTCGCACCATCCTCCATTCCGGACCTTGATCATGCCCAGCCAACGTTTGCCGCGTCGCGCGCGGTTATCCCAAGGGATCGCCCTTTGCCTGTTCAGCGGCAGTTTTGCCGCCGCGTCCAGCCTCGCCAGCGCCGCACCCGAAACCGAAACCGTTCCGGACAGCAGCATCAGCGCCGACTCCGACGAAGCCTCGTTGTTGAACAGCATCGAAGTGGAAGCGACCATCAAGGAAGGTGACGAAGCTGGTTATGTCGATGAGCGTCGCGCGACGTCACAGGTCATCGAGAGCATCGGCGCCGAGCAGATCGCCCGCACGGGTGACTCCGATACCGCACAGACCCTGAAGCGCGTGACCGGCTTGAGCGTGGTGGACGGCAAGTACGTGTTCGTTCGTGGCCTGGGTGATCGCTACTCCAGCGTCCTGCTGAACGGTGCACAGCTGCCAAGCCCGGACCCGACGCGTCGTGTACTGCCGCTCGATCTGTTCCCGACCGAACTGTTGGACGGTCTGCTCGTGCAGAAGTCGTGGTCGGCCAACCTGCCGGGCGAGTTCGGCGGCGGCACCGTGCAATTGCGCACTCGGGGCGTGCCGCTCGACCGGATCGGCAAACTCGGCTTCAGCCTGGGTTTCCTCGACGGCACGACGTTCGAGGACGGGTTGAGTTACGCCGGGGACACCAGTGATTGGACCGGATTCGAGAACTCGCGCGAATTGCCCGATGCCCTGCGCCAAGCCATTGCCGGCGGCGTCATCCTGCGCCCGCAATCGCCAACGAATCCGAACGGCTTCACCAACACGCAGCTGGAACAGTTCGGCGAATCGCTCGCCGGTGACTACAACGTCCAAGATCGCAACATCCAACCCAACAGCGGATTCAACACCAGCTTCGGAAACGCGTGGCAGTTCGGTGAGCGTTCGTTCGGCGTGCTCGCCGCGGTCCGCTATGGCAACACCTGGGAAAACACATCCGAAACCCGCCGCACTTTTGTTTCGTCCGACAGCGATCTGGCCGAAACCAGCGTGCTGAATGTCGATCGCACGCGCCAGAACATCGAGTTCTCGTCCTTCGTGGTTGCAGGTCTCGACTGGTCGGCCGACCACCGCTTCAAATTCACCAACATGCTCCTGAGATCGACCGAGGACGACACCAACATTGCCGAAGGGTTTGTAGATGACCCCGAAGACATCTCGCGGTTCTACGAACTGGAGTGGATCGAGAATCGCCTGCTGGCAAACCAGCTGTCCGGCGAACACCGGTTCGCAACCTTGCGGGACCTGACGCTGAACTGGCAGTACACCCACGCCAGCGCGGGTCGTGATGCCCCCAAGACGCGTCGCTACCGATTCGATCGCAACACAGCCACCGGCGACTTCGGGTTGTCGCGTCGTTCGGACAGCAACAGCACCGTGTACGCCGAACTGGATGACCAAAGCCAGGATCTGGGCGTCGAGTTCAAGTTACCCCTCAGCATGGGCGAAACCAGTTACCTGGACCTCAGCGCAGGCTTCAACCTGATCCGTCGCGAGCGCGAATCCGGCATCCGCCGTTTCAGCTTCAGTGGCGTGGGCCCGCTCGCCACCGATCCGACAGTACTGGTGCAACCCGGCTTCGATGACGTGATCAATCCGGGCACGATCGGCGACAACGGCTTTCAGTTGCGGGAATCCACTCGCGGCACCGACCAATACGGCGCGGACCAGGATCTCGACGCGGTATTCCTCGCCGCCGACATCAACTGGAGCTCCAAGTATCGCCTCGCCGTAGGCGTGCGCCACGAACGCAACGACCAGATGGTGTCGACGTTCTCGATCAGCGATCTGTCGGCCCCGCCCATGGTGGCCCGCATTGCCAAGAACGACCTGCTGCCTTCGGTCGCGTTCACGTGGTTCCAGGGCGACCAGTCGCAATGGCGTGCCAGCTACAGCGAAACCGTGTCACGGCCGGAGTTCCGTGAACTCTCGCGCGCGCCGTTCACCGATCCGCTGCTCGATCTGGAAACGATCGGCAACCCGGATCTGAAGCCGGCTTCGATCCAGCATCTCGACGTGCGCTTCGAGCACTACTTCAGTGACACCGAAACTTTCTCGGCAGCGCTGTTCGCAAAAGAATTCAAGAATCCGATCGAAAAGATCCAGGTGCCCGGCACCGGCAGTCTGGTGTCGTTCGCGAACGCCGAATCGGCCAGCAACTACGGGCTCGAACTCGACTACTCGCGCAGCCTCGGTGCATTCGATGATCGCCTGGCGGACTGGTATCTCGGCGCCAACTACGCCTACATCCACTCGACAGTCGAACTCGGCTCCGCCAACGACATCCAGACCAACAGTTCGCGCCCGCTGCAGGGGCAGTCGCCTCACGTCGGCAACATCCAGTTGGGCTGGCGTCGTGAGGGTACTGAAGCCACCCTGCTCTATAATGTGTTCGGACCGCGCATTTCGCAGGTCGGCATTTTCGGCGCACCGGACATCGAAGAACGCCCGTTCCATCAGATCGACTTCAACTACCGCCATCAGTTGTCCGAAGACTGGTCGCTGAAGCTCAAGCTGCGCAACCTTCTGGATCCCAAAGTCGAGTTCCAGCAGGGTGAAGAAATCACGCGCGAGTTCCGTCGTGGTCGTGAGCTGTCGATCGGACTGGATTGGAAGTTCTGATACGACATCGTGTGGTCAGGCGAGCAAAGCCCTCGCCTGATCTCGCGCCGCCGACAGGTGGGTCGGTGTGCCGGCGAGCGCCGGATGATCCAGCCCATGCATGTCGCGAAGCACACGCATGGGCTGTTCACGCAGGCCACAGAACAGCACACGCGTGCCGTGTTTATGGCAACGATCGAGGAACTGTCGCAACGCGGTGGCGCCCGAGGCATCCATCATCGGCACGCCATCCAGTTTCAGGATGAACAGTCGGGGCGGCGAAAACGTCTGATCGAGCACGTCATCGAGTCGGTTCGCGACGGCATAGAACAGTGGCCCGGTGAACTGGAATACCTCAACACCTTCGGGCATCCCGGCGCGCGGGTCCGGGCGATCTGCCAAATCGTCGGCTACGTCGTCCTCGACGAGCTTCTGTCCTGATGCCACCTCGACCATGCTGCCCATACGATGCATGAACAGGAACGAGGCCAACACCACACCCACCTCGATAGCAATGGTCAGGTCAAACACGACCGTCAGCATGAACGTGACGATCAGTACCAGGCGGTCCCCCATCGGACCGCGCAACAAGTGACGGATGTGTTCGATCTCGGCCATGTTCCAGGCCACGATCAACAGCACCGCGGCGAGAACGGGCAGCGGCACATAACCCATCCAGCGTGCACCCACGAGCATGAACAAGAGCAGGAACGCCGCATGCAGGATGCCGGAAACGGGTGAGCGCGCACCGGCGCGGACATTCGTGGCCGTTCGTGCAATGGCACCCGTCGCCGGCAATCCGCCGAACATGGCACTCCCGATATTGGCGACACCCTGTGCAACCAGTTCCGCATTGGAACGATGGCGGCCGCCGATCATCCCGTCGGCGACCACGGCCGACAGCAGACTTTCAACGCCCGCCAGGAACGCGATCGTGAAACTCATCGGCAACAACTCGCCGAGTCGATCGAACGGAATGTCGGGCATCTGGAACGTCGGCAAGGCGCTTGGGATGCCGCCTTCGAATCGGGTCTGGATCGTTGCCACGTCCAGACCGAATGCGGCGACAGCGACAGATCCCAACACCACCACGATCAGGAACACAGGCGACGTCTGCCGGATTCTGCGCAACACCAGAATCGCGACGAGACTCGCCAACGTGACGCCCAGCGTCAACAAGTCGATCCGGTCAATCGTCGAGAAATAGGCCTGCCAGCGCGGCAGGAACTCGGCCGGCACCCGCTCCAACGGCAATCCGAACGCATCCTTGATCTGGCTGGAGAAGATGCTCACGGCAATACCTGCGGTAAATCCGACAATCACAGGCTGTGGGATGTACTTCATCAACGTCCCCAGCCGAAGCAGGCCCGCTGTGATCAGCATCAGACCAGCGAGCGTCGTGCAGAGGATCAGACCGCCATAACCAAACCGTTCGATCACCACGAACACAACCGGAATGAACGCCGCGGTCGGCCCACCGATCTGAACTCGTGAACCACCGAGCGCGGAGATCAGAAAGCCGGCGATGATCGCCGTATGCAGACCCTTTTCAGGACTCGCACCGGAAGCAATCGCCAATGCCATGGCCAGTGGCAACGCAACCACCGCAACCGTCAATCCGGCGATCAGATCATGCCGAAAGTCGCCGAAACCGTACCCGCGGCGCAAAACGCCGAACAATTTGGGCACATACATGTGCCAGAACGCCGGGGCGGGCCGTGGACGCATGGCCCATCATCGCAAGTCCTTCATTCTCCCGAAAGACCTTTTTGCCAATGTTGAACAGCAGGGTTCGTCAGGGCTGCGAGAACAGGAACGACAGCGACTCGCCCAGCGGCGTCACGAACTCGTTCAACTGCCAGCAGCCACCTTCGGCCTTGTGCAGCACCAGATGGGTCGCACTGGGTCGACCGGCTTCTTCCGGCGACATCTGCAGCCGGAACGACATCGCCACCACGGCCACTGTCTCGTCCTGCGATTCCACCGAGAACCGAGGCGAAGCGATCTCACCATCCTGCGCACCCATCCAGGGGTCGTAACCCAGGTGCCCTACTTCGCCGTCGGCATAAGCCGCTTCCTGCTTCAGCAAGCCACCGAACTGTTCGGTCGTTTGCGCCAGCACCGCCGCGTCCGGGTCACCGGCATAGAACGTGTAGTGATCGGCAAAAAACGACTTCGCCCAGTCCGCAGGCTCCGCACAGGCAGATGCCGTTCCAGCAAGACCCGACATCAACAAAACAGCAAGGATCTGGCGCATGCGATGGAGCTCCTGTAGGGCCATAGACATTTGGAACGTCGAGTTTGAGTGGCCGCCTTCTCGCAACGCAACGACATGTAGAACAATTTTGGTAACGTTCCGCCGTAACGGGCTCAAACACCCCAAAGCGCATTCCATGAAGACCATCACTCGCTTTCCGACAACGCGCGCGCCAGCAAAAGCTTCCTGGATTGTGGCGCCATGTTCGCTTCTAGAATGGGTAATGCACGTTGCAGTCTGGCTTGTGCGTCCGGGCGATCACCGCGCGCCACGGCCAATTCAGCCAAGTGCACCTGGATCTGCGCGCAGATGGGATGCTGACACACCGCATCGCCACCAAACCCGTTGACCGCTTCGAGAAAGGCGGCATTCGCACCAGCCATGTCTTGAAGTGTCTGCAGCACACGTCCGAGCTGGAATTGCCACAAAGCGCGATCGCGACCCGACGTGCTGGCTGCCGCCAATTGTCCGTGGTCGGCCAACCGCTGCAGGTGTGCTCGCGCAGCGCTGGCATTGCCCGACTGAGCTTCGAGCTCTGCAGCAGCAAGGAACACATCGGGCCACAAGGGATCGGCCAAACTTTGCTCAAGCTTCTGCAGTGTCGCTTCGGCCTCGGCAATTCGGGTTCTTGCCGCTTCAGGATTTGCCTGCACCAGCGCAAGTCGCGCCTGAGCGAGCAGCGCCTGTGCAGCACGATCACTATGTTCACCGAATGTCGTCCGACGCAGTTTCAGTACTTCCGCCAGGAGGGGCTCGGCAACCTCCAGATCTTCGCGCTCCAAAGCCAATCGGCTCAGATTGCTGATGCGCGTTTGATAAACGGCCGACGAGTCATCGCCGATCTCCTTGAGCACCTTCAATCCGCGCTCAAGCAAGGGCCCCGCTTCGGCATAACGGCCGTTGACCAGATACATGGTGCCCAGATTGCCGTAAGCACTGCTCAGTTTTGGATGTGGCTTCTGAAACAGCTGCTCGGCCACATCGATCGCTTCGCGCAGATAGGGTTCAGCCTGCTCAGGTTGCGCCAGTCGATCGAACGTGATGCCCAGCCAACCCAGCAAGGCCAGATGAGGAAAGCTGATAGCGCGCCCTTGGCTCAGGTTCTCGGCGTGAGCCGCCTGGAAGGTTGTCAGCGCGGCAGCAGGGTCGCCCCGTGCGCTCTGGATGGCACCCAACGTGATGAGCAAATTGGCCGTTTCGGACACTTCACCGGTCATCTCATCCCGTTTCCGACGTGCATCCAGTGCGCGCTGAATCAGCGCTTCCGCTTCGTCCAGTTGGCGTGCGCGCTGCTTCACCACCGCCCACGACGAATACAGATTCGATTCGATGTCCAGAGCTTCGGCCCCGGCTTGACGCCACGGCGCGGCTTGGTCGATATCCTTGAACCATTGTTCGGACTGTTCGAAACGATCCTGTCGCTGCGCATTCTGTGCCCGCGCCAAAGTGATCCGCGCCCAGCGCACATCACCATGCTGGCCATGGGCGGTCGCCAGCGCCTCACCCGCGGCAAGCGCATGCTCGGCACGATCGAAACGACCGAGATTCATCAATGTCGCGCCCAAGGTACCCAACAGATCGACACGCGTGGCCGCCGCAAGTGTCGAACCGTCTCGCTGCAAAGCCGCCACTTGCTGATCGAGCAATTCAGAAACCGGCAGGTCCCTGCCCTCGTTGATTTCCGGGCTGGCCGCCCGGTACGCCTCGATCAGGAAGTCGCGAATGGCTTCAGCCTTGTCGCGTTCTTGAACCGCCTGTACGGTCGCGGCTTCCGCCACTTGCCGAAGTTTCACTTCGCGCACAAGCGCAAACACGATCAAGGCGCCGACAACCGCAGCCACGCCGAGCGTCAAGGCTTGGCGCTGCACGAATCGCCAGAGCAGATACGCGGGTTGTCGGGGCCTGATCGACAGCGGCAAACGATCATGCATCCGGCGAAGGTCCGTCGCCAGCGCCTCCGCACTCAGATAACGCCGCGCCGGAACATCGGCGGTCGCGTGTCTGGCGATGTGCAGGATTTCCTCGCGACGATCCTTCGGAAACAACGACGAGACATCCTGCAACAGCCGTCCCATCGAATAGATGTCGGCGCCGACACCTGCTGTTTCGCCTGCCACCACTTCCGGGGCCGCGTACTGCTGAGAGTGCCAGTTCTGCTGCGGAGCGCTGGCGTGCTGATGGGCTTCGCTCAAGGTTCCGGCGATGCCGAAGTCGAGCAGTTTGACGACCGGGCCGGTGGGACCTTCGGCGATCAGGACGTTGTCGGGCTTGATATCCCGATGCACGATCAGTTGTCCATGGATATGCGCCACGGCGCTGCACAGATTCAGCAGGTGGGTCGTGACCATTCGCCAGGACAGTGCCTGTTCCAGACAGGCCTTTGGCATCGCGATGCCGTCCAGCCGCTCCATGACGAAATAGGGTTCGCCGGTGGTGGTGCTGCCACCGTCGAAGAACTGGCAGATGTGCGGATGATTCAGCCGGGCGAGCAATTCCCGCTCGGCCTGAAACAACGCAGTCATGGCCGCCAGCGGCCGGTCGCCCCGCACGATCTTGATGGCCACTTGTTGCGCAAACTGGCCATCGGCCCGTTCGGCGGCATACACCTCGGCCATACCACCGTATCGAATGCGCGACTTCAGCAGATATGGCCCGATGGATTCGCCCGATCGATCCGCTGGCACCACCAGGGATTCCGCTACGTGGCCGATGCTGGCACGAACTCCGGTTTCGTCGGACTGCACGCTGGCCAACATTTCGTTCAAGGCGTGCTGGAGATCGAGCTCACCGGCACAAGCGGTGGCGATAAAGTCGGAACGAGCTTCCGGCGTCAATGCCAGTGCATCGTTGAAGAGCTGTTCCAGACGGGCAAAGCGTGTACTGCCCGGGACAATCTGAGTCATTCGCCAGGCACCGGGCCGAGTTTTACATCCAGTTGTGTGGCAAGCCAGCCCCGCACGAACCGCAGTTCGCGCACCACGGTCGCTTCCGAGATCGCCAGGGCGTCAGCGGTTTCGGCCTGGGAGAATCCGCCAAAGTAGTGGAGCTCGGCGATCTTGGCCTTGCGCTCATCCGCGCGCCCCAGATCGGTCAACAGCAGATCCAGTTCGACGACGC